>NZ_JACJSW010000014.1:0-14938 GCF_014698375.1 Microcystis flos-aquae FACHB-1344
GGAGATGTTCCGAGATTTTAAGTCGGGAGGCTATAGCTTAGAAGGTTCTCAATTAGCACCGCAATACTTATCAAAGCTGATAATTGTTATAGCTATCGCCTATACAAGTGCCACACTGCAAGGTAAAAAAATTAAGGATATGGGAATCCAAAAATATGTCACAAGACCTGAAAAAAGATATAAAGGTCAACGCAGACACAGTAGTTTTTATGTGGGTCAACATCTCTATCATTGGCTCCAGCTACATCAAATGTTCCCAAAAAATATAGAAGAGTTAATGCAAATTAGCCGCTATCGGTTGAAGGATTACATCAAAGGACAAAGAGCGATATCGCTTGCCCTATCTACCTTCTAGCTCGCTTGTCCCCCTCTCAGCTATTTTTTGCTAAGAAATCAAATATATATTATTTATGGAAATTCGAGTTTGAAAATCCAGACAATTATAATAGTATTAAGCTGGTGGACTCAGCGAGATTTGAAATCATAAGCTAAATTTATCGTAGTTCTCATATCAGTTAGACACAATTAACTGATTGTTGATTAAGCGTATCAAAATCTAGAATGTCTCTCATGATAACACTAGAATAAACCGACCATTTTGATCTGCAAAAAATGCCTCGTTTACCCTTGTAATAACATTTTTCAAAACCTGTAGCATACTTATAGAAAAGATAATTAAATCGTCAGCAAGTAATCTTAATTTAGCCTCAATTTTGCTTTTTAAATCGGGTCGGCTTTTAATGATTATCTTAAAAGCTCGTTTAAAGGATGAGCTTAGAATTAATTTAGTCATTGTTTAATTCTGCGATAATATCATCAATGTTTCCCCGAAAGACTTTCCCTTGTTGGTAGTCTTGACGCGCTTGATGGATATTCTTGGCGATTTCTTCTCGTCTTTTTTCAATTTGTCTATGTCGAATAATACTGATTAAATCATCTTGTTCATCACAGGAAAGATTGTCAATCATTTCTAAAATTTGATAAAATTGAATAGTTTGTGACATTGTTGCTTTTCCTTTTTCAAATTAAAGAATCAATTTATTATCAGTACCTAAGTAAAATTAATTACACAGAGCTAACTACCTCTTGCATGAGTGCCTATTTTTTAAGCTTTCCTTGGCTTCTTCAATGGTTTCTCCTTGACCATTTGCACCTGGGATTTCAGGACAAATCGCCCAGTATCCCCCTTCTGTTGCCGCTTCAATGATAGCAGTAAACTCCCCTTTCATGATAGTCTCCTTCGATAATATATTAGATATAGCACCCATGCAAAAGTGAAGTGCAACCCCCTGGATTGACAGAGGTAAGCCCCTAGAGATAGTCTGAAGTTTCTGACAAGAGAAAGACTATCCGAGCGCCTATATCCATCTTAAGCCAAAAATTTGCTTTGACCATAGTATCCATCTCACCAATGGCAATTAATTTGGCACGACTACGTTTACCCTTCTGAGTATGAATTTTATCTGCAATCATCCCTCGATCGAGCATTGTTTAAAACAACAATTAATTAATATTTTTCCAGAAAACAACCATAAATTAACTTTCTATCGTTGCCCAAAAACTGATATTATCCTCTATCGTTCACCTCTGTTTTATTATTTTACGTCCGCTCAATGTCAAACCATATTTAACCATTTAATCGTCCTTTTTCCGCAAATTCAGCTTAAAGAAGGATGGCTAGAATTATTATTAGATCAGCAATTTTTGTCCTTTTGGTTACTGAAACTAAACGATTTAATCGAGCAATTTTTCTCCGATCAGCTTCCTCTTCATCCCAGAGGAGAATTTTTCTTTTTATTTCAATACACTCACGCTCGCTATTCTAGTTGGTTACAACTGCTCAATCGGGAAAAAATTAGTTTAACCGAGCCAGAACTATTATCATGGCATCATCCCGCCGAAATAGCCTTAATCCTGCAAATTTTAACCGTTTGTGATTGTTGGGAAGGCCAGAAACTCTATCCCCTAACTGCGAATTTGTGCGAAGCGATGCTCAATTTTGAGCGTAACTGTCGCATTATTGGAGAATCGGCCCCAATTCAGAGATCGAGATTAATCCTGATTAGCGTCAGTCAAAAACTACTTAACCGTCTTCTCCGTCAAAAATGGCAACTGCTGCCGATGACGGAACTATAAAAATATTAACTTTTATGAATTTAGTGGACAAAACCATCAGCTTATGATAAATTTTAATTAGTGTGAGGAGCGAACCAGAATAGAGAGCCGAGACGAAACATGGACAGTCGCCGGCTCTCTTTCTGTTATTCAGGAATTATTTTCTTCTTGGCGATATTTAATAAAAGTGGGCAAATCAACCCGAAAAGAGGAATATTTCGGGGAAGGGGAGATGATAGGTGCGGGCCAATCCCTATCTTTCTTCTTTAAGGATTCTACTGGCTCAATTGTCTCTAATTCCGCTAAAAACTCATCGATGGGAGCCACCTCATCCCTTTCTTGATTCTCTGTCTGAGACCAAGGCTCGATTGCGGCTGCCTTGGCGACAATGGCTAAATCCGGGGGAGAATTGCGATCGCTACCGCGCTGGAAATACTGGGCCAAGGCCGCTTTATACTGGAGGGTGTAGCGTTGCTGACGTTGGAGACGGGTGCGTAATTCCTGCAATTGCTGGTCATAGTTGCACAGTTTTTGGCTTTTTTCCTGATAACTTTCCTGAATTAAGGCACATTCTCGCTCTAAACGGGCTAATTGTTGACGCGTGCGGGTCAATTCTGCGGTCAAATTGGCAATAATCATCGGTTGCCGTTGTTCTGCTTGACGATACTGTTCGATTTCCCCTAAAGCTCGCTGTAATTGTTGCTTTTCGTATTGCAGTTCCTCGTTTTGCTGCTGGATTAGGGTATCGCAACTTTGCCAGCGACGATGTTGCTCGGCTAACTGCGATCGCAGTTCCCCGAGAGCTTGCTCCCGTCGCCAGATCTCCGCTTGTAATTCTTGATTTTGTTGACGTAAATGAGAGGATAGAGCTGCCCAATCTGTCTCATCTGTTGATTGACTCTCATGCTCGACAATTTCAGCAGTAATGACAGTATCCGCATGGGTGAGATGATCGAGGTACAGGTCGGAATTATCGTTCATAAAAGCCAAAGGATGAGGAAACCTAGAAGTTTAGAGACGTTAAAAGCCTTCTATCGTTCCCCAAAAAAAATGGGAACCGCATTGTTAGAGACTGCCGCGCGGTTCCACTGCCGATCCTTAAGAGGAGAACACTATAAATAACCATAAGCTTATTAGGAATTTTTGTCAATACTTAATGAGAAGTTTTTTCAATAAGTTGGAGGGGAGGGGAATCGACTAATTCCTAGATAGGGTTGGCTGAATAAATCTAAAAACCTTGTTGAGTAAGACTTTTAGACTTTTTTGCCATCAAAAAGTGCCAGCCATAAAACCCCACACCCCCCCAGCCCCCCCGATGTCGGGGGGGTTGGGGGGCCACACCCCACACCCACGAAAAACTTTTTGCCGCAAACCCTAGATATCTATTGATACAAGCACTGGTCGAGCGGGTTAGTGGCTCGATGTGCTTCAATAATTCTATAGTTTTTATTTTCCTTGTCGTATCATGCCACGTCCCCCGAAGAAAACCCCTAGCACCCCTGAACCCCCCGAAGGGCCAATTAAAGCCACTCCTCCCCTACAACCTCTACAAATTATTAAAAAGGGTTCTAGAGCCGCAGTACCCCCCAAACCCCCGGAAACCCCTTCAGAAATCATCGAGGAAAAACCAGCCGCAGAAACGGTAAAATCAGTCAGTAGCGAGATAAAATCTCCTTTCCGTCCCCGTTCCGATTCGGCTCCTCTATTCCGAAAACCAATTCCCAAAGCAGAAATTCCCGTCATCGAAAAAGCGACGGGAGCCAATGGTGAAGTATTTAATCTGACCGATTCTGTCCTGATTACCGAACCTTTTGGTACTCGTATTGCCGCTATTATCGATAGTTTTTATGCCGATGCTCAAGGCGAAATCTGGGCGCGACTCAAACCAGTGGAAGTTAATCCCGATTGTCGCTGGGAACAGGCCTGTATTCGCTCTCAGGGTTTGGTAAAGGCCGAGTAAGACAGTTATCAGTTATCAGTTATCAGTTATCAGATTTGAGTTTTAAGTGTACAGTATTAACAAGTAATACTAAATCTGGTTATTAAAAACTGATTATTTATTCTCCGTTTTGCATGAGTGCCTCTTGCATGAGTGCCTCTCCTCATAAGTAGCCTATACTCAACGGATTTAGGATAATTTAGATAATATCTCTTGCATAATTAATTTTTGAGGGTTCAAAAACCTCAAAAATAAGGATTAAATGGCATAAAATCTGTAAATAGACCATTCAATTGATTATTATTCATTCTTAATTCTCCTGACTACTGACTCCTAACCCTAACAACTTTTATCTGATATCATGTTGAGAAAAATTCCCTCTCTAAATTTGGGTTTAAATTATGATAACTACATTCATCGAACGAGAAGCAGAACCAATTTTAATTAGTGACTTAACCTGGAGAGAATTTAAAGCTGTTGAACAGCTAATCGAGCGACTAGGGTTAAGGTTATCTTTTTTAGATGGAGTTTTGGAGATTAGAAAAATGCTTCTTTAGTAGAAATTTATTGAGAATTTTTGGGATTAGATTTTACTCCTACTGGTTTTGTCACCTTAGAAAATGAATTTGAAAAGGTTAAAAGAGAAGGTGATAAATCCTATGAGTTGGGAGCCAATAGAAAACATCCTGATTTAGTGATTGAGGTGGTTGTTAGTAGTGGAGGAATTAATAAACTGGAAGCATACAAACATACAAACGCTTACAAATTCCCGAACTTTGGTAAAGAGTAAAGAGTAAAGAGTAAAGAGTAAAGAGTAAAGAGTAAAGAGTAAAGAGTACAATGTAAAATGTCAAATGTAACCTACCTTATTACTGGTTTGAATGCAGTTCCAAATGTTCAGTTGTTAAAAAGTATTAGGCATTTTCTACAATTTCTGCTCCTGGTTCATCTCTAAGATAAGCTAAAAAGGCAGCAGCATCTAACACAAATTTATTCACTTAAATACTCCTGTCTGCGTTCTTGAATAAGTTCATCTACTAAATTTCTATCAGGTGATTTATCTTTTAATAAACCTCTTAATTTTTTAACTTGTTGTTTGAGGCTGACTAATTGGAGGTTGCCGCTATCTTCCAGAGTTAAGATTAATCTATCTCCAGATTGTAAATTAAGAATTTGTTGGATTTCTTGGGGTAAAGTTAAACGTCCTTCTGGTTCAATATCAAGTATGTATTGTTGAGAAAGTGATGAATTAGCAACTGTCATAGCTTTATATTTCCTTGTTTTCTATCTATTTCTAGTTTAGCAAAATTCTAAAAGTTAATCCTGTAGGGTGCGTTAATGAAATGTAACGCAAACAGTGAGTTTTGGAAACACTCAAGCTCTAATCACAGTAATTCTATATTGATTTTCTGTCACCACCACCTCAGTTGATAATCTCTCCTCCATAGGTAAAGCATTTTTCCGTCTATCAAAGATAAATAACCAACCAAAATCTAAACCTAAACGTCTTAAATAAGATTCTAATTGTTCAATTCCATCAGCTTGCGGATCGCGTTTTTTATCCCGCCATACTTTTAATTCAATCCCTAAAATTACATCTTTATAACGCAGACATAAATCCATTATATCACTACCAATTGCATATTCCCTTTCTAAAACTCCCCCACCATTAACCACACGATGTAAAAAAGCCATTAATACAATATGGGGGGCAATTTCATGGTAAGCAGCACTACTTAATAATGGTTCGACCTGTTGTCGCCAAAATTTGAGAAATGCTGTTAATAAAGCATCTATATTTAATTCACCTTTTGCCGTCAACCAACTAGGACTAATTAAAGGTAAACTATCCTGAGTTCCTTGGACTAAAACGCGGGGAATAACTTCACGATATATGGGGTTAGAAATAACTAATCCCCCCATTGGATCACGTCTTAATAATCCTAAATCTATTAAATATTGCCTATCATCTGCTAAAGTATCAGGTAATGTTTGCCCTGCTAAAATTGGTTCAATAATATTCTTCACTCGTTTTTTCCTGAGTTTTTCCGCTAAACTATCTAAATGAGTATCTTGACGAGCAATTAATATTTCTTTGGCTGTTAAAATGTGTTCTTTGGTAATAGCAATGTTTCTATCTTTTACCATTTTTTCTACAATTTCTTTAGCTAAAGCATTGACTAACCAAGGTTGTCCTTGGGTTAAATCATAAGCTGTTTCTATTGCTTCTGATGTGAAAATTTGTCCAGTTGCTGCTGTATGTTGTTGATATAATTATCCCACTTCTTCGAGATTAAAATTTCTCATAGTCAGAGAAGCAACTTTGATATTAAAAGGACTGGATGTATTTAATCTATCACTACCTCCCGATGCTACTTTATAATCTCTCACATCTCGTAAACCAATTAATCCTACTGACGAGGGAAAATTTTCTGGACGTTTAGGAAAACCATCTCTTAACTGTCGTAAAATAGAAATTAATGTTTGGTCTTGTAAAGAGTCAATTTCATCTATAAATAATACTATGGGACGATTGATAGCTTTTGCCCAACCTCTTAAAAAAGCCTTAATTCTGCTTCCTGGTTCTTCCTGTTGCCATTGTTTAGCAGCTGGTTGTAATTCTTCAGGTAAACTATCCTCAATTGTATCATACCAAGTTCCTAAAATTGCCAATTCTGCGGCAGTAGGATCATAATTAAATGCACTTCCTACTTCCACTGACACCATGACTGCGGCATAATTTCCAGTATCAGTCAGTTGTTTTGCTAGGGATAACATTGCTGTGGTTTTCCCTGTTTGTCGTGGTGCGTGAAGGACAAAATAACTACGTTGTTGAATTAGCTCCTCTAAATCTGGTAATCTGACTGTGGGAGAGAGCATATAGTGGATATCGTCTGAACAGGGACCTGCAATATTAAACCAGCGAGTCATAGAATTTTGGTAATAGATGAACTCTTTAAGTTTAGACATTTTTTATGCTCCCGATACATTATTAAAACCACTAAATTTGCTAATGAGAGTTGGTTAATTCGGCAATTAATTGTTCAGGAGTGATAATTCGTGGTGTGACAATGGGGAAATCTTGAGGATTACGGGTAATAATTGCATCCAATTTATTAACTACCGCGGTAGAGTATTGAATAGAATCTTCAAAATCCTGAAAATTGGTTGTGAAAGCCATTATAATTGCATCCTGATTTACTGTAGCAATTTGACAAAAAGTAATTAACTGCTTTAAATAAGTAAGCGTCCAATCTCGACCTCTTGCCTTACGGATAATATAATACAAATCACTAAAAGTTGAGGCGTAAATATAACCTGCAATTGTGCCTTTTTCAATTAGTTATAAAACTTGTTCACTTGCATTCCAAAAAGGTTCTCTTTCTAAGGCATTATCAATAATGATATTAGTATCTATCAGGATTTTCACAGGTTATATTTCTCCTTTAAATATTCATATTTAGCTTGATCTGGATCAAAGTCTGCCGGAATGGCAGGGGCATTTTCAAATAAACCCTGAAATGCTTTGATCCTAGATTTTCTTTTTGGTGTTTCTGGTGCTGATTCAGTGGTTGCGGTTGTGGTATTATCAAGGGTATCTGTGGCTGCCCAGACTACAATTTCCACGTTTCCGGGGGGTAAATTCAGGGGTTCGGTAATCAGCAAGTTACCAGATTGATCAATTTTTCCTTTGAGTTTGTATGCTTGCATGATGTTTTTTATGATACTCTGTTTTTATATCATATCATAGTCAACAAAATTCACGCTCTAAATTTGGGTTTAAATTATGATAACTACACTAATCGAACGAGAAACAGAACCAATTTTAATTAGTGACTTAACCTGGAGAGAATTTAAAGCTGTTGAACAGCTAATCGATCGCCCAGGGTTAAGGTTATCTTTTTTAGATGGAGTTTTGGAGATTAGAAAAATGCCAGGGAAAAAACACGAAACCATCAAAGAACGTATTGGTGCTTTACTAGAAATTTATTTAGAATTTTTGGGATTAGATTTTACTCCTACTGGTTCTGTCACCTTAGAAAATGAATTTGAAAAGGTTAAAAGAGAAGGTGATAAATCCTATGAGTTGGGAGCCAATAGAAAACATCCTGATTTAGTGATTGAGGTGGTTGTTAGTAGTGGAGGAATTAATAAACTGGAAGCATACAAACGCTTACAAATTCCCGAAGTTTGGTTTTGGATGAATGATGAGTTATTGTTTTATAGTTTAGGAAATGAGGGATATGAAGCTGTTAGTAAATCGCAGCTTTTACCGAGTTTAGATGTAGGTTTATTGATGCGCTGTATTAATACAGAAAATCATGCTCAAGCACTGCGGGAATTTAGAGCAGGGATAAAAATTATTGAATCAACATAACAATATAAAATGGTGATTTTTTCCGCCTATCTAAAGATTATGGGTTAACTTAACAGTTGCAGAATGCCGAGAATTAAATTCTCAATATTCCATCAAAAGGGAACAATTTTTTAACCGTTTCATCGCCTCCGTATTATTAGAAGAAAGACGAGCAGGTAATATTCCTGCTTGGGAAGGAATTAGGATTGTAAGAGAAAGAATTTAATAGCGATATGAATCCTTTAAAAGACAGTATTTTTTTGAAAATGCTCTCATTTCATCAACTCAATAACCAATCTAGATGATTCTGTAAACATTGCTTGAGGTCGTAGCGTTGCTTGATAGTTTCCCTGGCATTTAAACGCAGATTTTGCCAACCCTGGGGATAATCTAACACTTCATCCACGCGATCGGCTATTTGTTGAGGAGAAAAGAAATCCACTAATAAACCATTTTCCCCATCGGTAATTAATTCTCGCACGGGGGGAGTATCGGAACCAATCACGACGCAACCCATGGCCATGGCCTCTAACATTGACCAAGACAGCACAAAAGGACGGGTAAGATAGATATGGGCCGCTGATGCCTGTAAAACCTGTTTATATTGACCGTAGGGCAGAGAACCGGTAAAATGCACCCGGGATAAATCCAAAGAAAGGCTTTCTAACATCAATTGTTTATAGGTTTTGCCGTCCGGTAGAGTTTTCCCATAAGCGACCCGATCCTCACCGACAATCACAATATGACAGTTAGGCCGACGGGCTAAAATTAGGGAAACAGCCGTCATAAATTGGGGAAAACCGCGATAGGGTTCCATTCCCCGGGTTGCATAGGTGACAATCTCCTTAACACCCGATAAATCTAAACCTATCTCTGGAATGACTAACTGCACATCGGGACGGGGACAGAAATAGTCCGTATCGATGCCATCGTGCAAAACCGTCAGTTTCGAGTGAAATTCTGGGGGAAATTGTTGTTTTTGCCAGATAGTCGGCGATAAACCTCGATCGCAACTGACCAGATCGATCAGGATCGGGGCATTTTTAATTCTAATCCGGGCCTCGGCATCAGCATTAAGGGGATCCGCCGGATCAAAATCAGCATCGGAACCATGGGCATGATAAAACCATTCAAAATAGGCTAAAAACTTAGTTTTCGGGAAAATATCCTTGATAAATAGGCCCGGCCCCCAGCCAGAATGTGCATAGACAATATCGGGATAAAATCCTTGATTTTTCAGTTGTTGGCAAACACCATAAACCGCTTGACCTTGCAAAACCGCACTTTCGAGGGGACGGACATAATGATGGGTTTGGGGAGAAACAGCGCGACTTTCCTTGTAAATAAATTTTTTTACCCCCGCTATCTCTCCCTCTTGCCTGGTAGTGCCGAAAATCACTTGATTTCCGGGGTCTTGAGCCAAAACCGTGATTAAATGGCGAAATTGGGCGGGAAAACTGGCATGAAGGAATAAAAATTTCATCGCAGGTAAAGGTTTAGAAAAAGCGATCGCTAATCGTACATTGTCCCTGAAAACGGAGCAGATGATCGCATAATACCAAAGCCATCATCGCTTCTACCATAGGGACCGCTCGGGGTAAAACGCAAGGATCGTGTCTTCCTTTGGCTGCCAGGGTGGTTTCTTCCCCGGTGCGCGTCACGGTTTTTTGTTCTTTACCGATAGTCGCGGTGGGTTTAAAAGCGATGCGGATAATAATATTTTCACCGTTACTGATTCCCCCTTGGATGCCTCCTGAACGATTGCTAGTGGTGCGAATTAACCCGTTATCATCGATAAAATACTCGTCATTGTGTTCGCTGCCGGTTAAGAAGGTTCCCGCGAATCCCGATCCGATTTCAAATCCCTTGCTCGCGGGTAAGGACATCATCCCCTTAGCTAAATCGGCTTCTAGCTTATCAAAAACGGGTTCTCCTAGACCTTTCGGCACATTTCTGGCTACACATTCCACCACACCGCCGATCGAGTCCTTATTCAGGCGAATTTGGTCAATCAGGGCGATCATTTGGGCGGCCGTTTCCCCGTTGGGACAACGCACCATATTACTTTCCACCTCGTCGAGGGTGACGGTGTTGGGGTCGATGATTGCCTCAATATCTTTAATTCGCTTCACATAGCCGATAATCTCGACATTATAGACAGATTTAAGGATTTTTTTAGCGATCGCTCCTGCGGCCACCCGGCCGATGGTTTCCCGGGCCGAGGATCTGCCTCCTCCTTTCCAGTTGCGAATGCCGTATTTTGCTTCGTAGGTAGCATCCCCATGGGAAGGTCGGAATTTCTCGGCCATTTCGTTGTAATCTTGCGAACGAGCATCCTGATTCCGCACTAAAATAGCGATCGGTGTACCGAGGGTTTTGCCGTCAAAAACGCCCGAAATTATCTCACAAATGTCATTTTCTCGGCGCGGGGTCACGATTCTGCTTTGTCCCGGTTTGCGACGGTCTAAATCGATTTGAATCTCCTCTTGGGAAATTTCTAAGCGCGGGGGACAACCATCGATAACCACTCCTACCCCACCCCCGTGAGATTCTCCAAAAGTGGAAACCCGAAATAGTCGTCCGAAAGTGTTACCCATAATCTCAATGTCTATTAAGCCTCAAGGTTTTATTGTACCTGAGCGGTTATCAGTTTTTCGGGAATAGGGGTTGGGGGTTGGGAATTTTGACATCCTCGCCGCCCTAAAAGTGCGGCGATTCCTAAACCTCACGATTTAAGTTTCTGCTTCCACCACCGTCGCATACCACAGTTAAAAAACCATGTACTGTCTTACACAGAGTCCACAGACTTTCGCCCCATTTCAGAAGCCCGATTCCGTGTGTCCCACGGTATGTTGACCGCCTATAGCTTCTTGTACTTGTTGCGCGCGACTTTTTACCCGGCCAAGCTTTTCTGGTCGGAACCCCCTAAGCCGAGTTTTCAAGGTGCTGCGCCGTCCACTTGGTTTTCGAGACTGGCCTTTTAATTCTAACGTAAAGCCAACCTAGAACGGCGGGGTTTCAGACCCAAAATTTCCGATGAATTATGAATTATGAATTATGAATTGGGTGGTGGGGTGGTGGGGTAGTGGGGAATTTAGCCGAAATTTCCCCATCTCCCTATCTCCCTAAATCCCTATCTACTGTCTTCAGGTTAAGATTCCCAAAAAAAGGCTATTCTTTACCTTATATTCCTCGGCAGAAATTTGATGACTCCCTTGTTAGTTCACACTTACCCTTCTCTTGTCAAGGGTATTTTAATTAAACGTTACAAACGCTTTTTTGCCGATATACAATTGGACAACGGAGAATTAATTACGGCCCATTGCGCTAATACCGGACCGATGACAGATGTATGCGTAGAAGGTCAACCGGTTTATCTTTCTCGCAGTGATAACCCGAAGCGAAAATTAGCTTATACCTGGGAGATGATTCAACTGGGGGAGACTTGGGTGGGAGTTAATACCAATCTTCCTAATCAGGTGGTGAAAAATGCCCTGTTGCCAGGAGTTTTTCCCGATTTGGTCAAAAATGACACCGAAGTGCGATCGGAAGTGGCCTACGGTCAAAATAACGGCAGTAGAATTGATTTTCTTTTGAGCCATGGGGATAATTCCCTCACCTATATTGAGGTTAAAAATACCACTTGGAATCAGGGAGAAACGGCACTTTTTCCCGATACTGTCACCACGCGAGGACAGAAGCATTTACAGGAATTAATGGCTTTATTGCCGGCAGCGGAAGCGATTATGCTCTACTTTATTAATCGGGGTGATTGTGACCGATTTGCTCCGGGGGATAGTAAGGATACTAAATACGGGCAGTTATTGCGTCAAGCAGTGGCTAAAGGAGTCAAGGTTTTACCCTGTCGCTTCCAAGTGACACCCACGGGAATTTATTATTTAGGTTTAGCAGAATTGCAGCTGTGAAACGAGTAGTTGAGAGCGGCCGGCTTTTAACAAAATCCCCCGAACCGCAACTGACCTTTAAAAACCTAGAGACACAGTTAGTTACCTGTGCCTCTACGGGGGATTTTTGTCGATACATATTTGAGGTAATTTGTCAAGGTTTTTGGTAACTAATTCCGTGGCGCATTTTCTCTAATTTCTGTTGCACCTGAGCATCGAGAGAATGGAATAAAAAACGCCCTTTGGGACTTTGAGAAGAACTCTGGGATTGTCTCAGACGACGACCGGTTAAATCCACCTCGATTTCGAGACGTTGAGCGGAAATCCACTGGGCCCCATAACCCATAACGGTCATTTTTTGGGCATTATCAGAAGTAGCGACGATAATCCGTCCGATAGCTGGGGCGCGATCGTGCCAAAAATCGGCACAGGTTTTCTCGATATAGGTGTCGGCGGTTTGAGCGTGAGCGGTAAAATAAACCGATAAATGGTTAGTGTAGCGTTCTTGGCTGCCGGGGGTATCTTGAAGGTAGGAATCGAAGACGATTTGGGTTTGATAACCCTGGTGGTGGGTGTAACCGATTAGGGTTTCAATTAACTTGTCTCGCGCCGGTTCGAGACCGTGGCGATCGCTAATTTTTTTCAGGGACGGCCAAGCGCCGATGACGTTGTAGCCGTCAACCAGCAGAAGGGAACGATCAGAAGAATTAACCATGGCTTTGAGAGTAATTGGTGTGGCATTAAGGGCAGTTCTAAAAAACAGCATCCTAATGATATTAACAAAAAATTTAAGATTCAACCGCCGCACTTGCCAATAATCTCGCTTTTAAGTCTAGGGGATTTCCCCGATCCGTTACCTTGCCCCCCTCTAACAAAAATGCCCCATCGCTGTAATCCAATTCCTCCAGGCGATGCGTCACCCAAAGGGCCGTAATCCCCCGGTTTTTGACCAATTTCTGCACTTGAGAGACTAATTCTAACTGAGTATCCCCATCCAAAAGGGCGGTGGGTTCATCAAAGAGCAAAACCTCGCAATGACGAGCTAAAGCCCCCGCAATGGCGATTCTTTGCTTTTGTCCGCCACTGAGAGCATAGATCGGTCGTTTTTCCATTTCTAATAAATTCACCGCCCCTAGGGATTCCCGCACCCGCGCCCGAATTGCCGGCGTGGATAAACCCTCGGATACCAACCCAAAAGCCACATCTGCCCCCACTGTTGGCATCACTAACTGATGGTCGGGATTTTGAAAAACAAAACCGAGGGGGTTAGGTATCTCTATTTCCCCGCGACTAGGTTTTAATAATCCCGCTAAGAGCCGCAGCAGGGTTGATTTACCGCTGCCATTTGTCCCCAACAACATCCAAAATTCTCCTCTGGGAACTTGCAAAGAGCAGCCATTTAATACTGATTTCCCATTCGGCCAGCTAAACCAGAGATCTTTTACTTTTATAGTCATGAATTATGATTTGATCAGTGATCAGTTATCAGTTAAGCTAAGACTTATTTAAGGCTTGCTGAATCAATGTGAAATGTGGGCAAGATAGGGGTTTTGTGGCTTTTCTTGCTCCCACAGGTGCAAGATTTTGAGAGAATCGTGCTTCCAAACCTTGCGTCTTCATCGGCCCGAGTCCTGTAGGGGCGAAGCATTCGGGCAATAACCTATCGATGAAACCGTAGATTTTCTATCCGAATGCTTCGCCCGTACTTTTTGCCGCAAACCCTATTTAAACCGCTTATTCTTAATGATCAGCCGAATCTCCTCCAATCCCTTTACTGTTGCCTCTTGCAAGAGTGCCTCTTGCCTCGTCTCAACAAGCAATTTAAATGATGAACAGCTTATCAGTTATCAGTGATCAGATTTGAGTTGTGAGTGGAAAGTGTTATGTAGGCGGTTGCCGTTTTCTTGTCACTGATTACTGGTTACTGCACACTGATAACTGATTCAAGAACTATTCTGTGGCTAAAGCGACAAACCCCGGTGCTCTACCAGTGGAGGCAGCCCCGGATTTTTGTGACACAATCACCGCACTGATCTGATCGCTCAAAACCGCCACCTTTTTATCGGTTTGTTTTTCGCAGGTTAATTCTAATAATTCGGGATTAGGCGATCGCATAGCGTTAATAATTGTTTGATACAAAGCGTCTGCTGCTGCTTCTTCCTTGCGCTGCACGGAAATGGGGATGGGCGAGAGTTTCAGGGTAATATCGATCGAATACATAGTTTAGCGTTCCCTTCCAAAAAACAAGTCAAAAACCATTGTATAGCAGGGGTTGGGAAGTCAGTGATCAGTTATCAGTGATCAGATGTGAGTTTTCAGTTCACTGATTGCTGTTCACTGTGCGGATAACCCTAGCATCATAACCGATTGACTCTCGGCAGTTGCTGTGCAGAGGCGTTGTTAGCTGGCAATCACTTGCTTCAATGAATGAGCATGGTGCGTTCCCCAAAATCTATCGGTGCAGCAGTAGGAGTTGCATCAGGGAACGCACCCTACAGCTACAGCACAACGGCGATCGCACTATGGAGCGCAGCGGAATTGCCGTCCGGTGCAGCGCATTGTTGGGAGTCCATAAGTCTTTTGATCAGAGCATTACTCATGAGAATTGCTTTTTGGTGATCA
>NZ_JACJSW010000140.1:0-15878 GCF_014698375.1 Microcystis flos-aquae FACHB-1344
TACAGGCTCGCGAATACCGTCGATATCTACGGGAGGAGCGGCGATAAAGGCGATGATGAAGCAGGTGGTGGCGGTGAGCAGGGTGGGGATCATGATCACACCGAACCAACCGATGTATAAACGGTTGTTGGTGCTGGTGATCCACTGACAGAACTGCTCCCACAGGGAAGCGCTCTCGCGCTGTTGTAGAGTGGTGGTCATTGGTTTATGATTCCTATTAAGTTATCGAGGTACGATTGATGATGTCTCTATCTTAGAGAGTTTGTAACGGTTTGTAAAGGGGTTTGAAACTATTGTTACTTATACCATTGATAAGCTGAGGTTATGAAAAACCCTAGATCTCGAACTTAGGTTAGACTAAAAAGGGAAATTTAATCATAATGGCGGTTGTCATGACTATGGTAGAAAAAGTTCGTAAAACCGAGGCGGAATGGCAGGACCAGCTAACTCCCGAACAGTTCCAAGTTACTCGCAAAAAGGGAACAGAACGGGCTTTTACGGGTAAATATCACGATAATAAAGAAAAAGGTATTTACAAATGTGTCTGCTGTGGTACGGAGTTATTTACTTCTGACAGCAAGTATGATTCGGGTACTGGTTGGCCGAGTTTCTGGACCGCTACTAACGAGGCTAATATTAAGTACGAACGAGATGTTAGTTTTTTCATGGTGCGGACAGAGATTGTTTGTGCCACCTGTGATGCTCATCTCGGTCACGTTTTTAATGATGGTCCACCCCCGACGGGAAAACGCTATTGTCTCAACTCTGCCGCTTTGCAGTTTGAAAAAAATCCCTAAAGCAAAAAGAGGTCTGGAAAGACCTCTTTTTTTAAGTTCCAGTGGCAGCCAATTACAGTAAACCTGTATTAGTTCCAGGTTTGCCGGTAGCTAACTGCACTTTGACAATTTTGCCGCCCATTTTCATGATGCGTTGTTGCTCACGAAACCAATTATCGTAGGGAACGAGTTTGGTGAAATAGGTATTTTGTAATTCCCGTTGTGTCCGAATGCGGCTTTGACTTGGAACACAAGCGGTGATTTTGAACATCCGCATGGATTGATTTCTCCTAATCGCTGAAAAACTTGTCGCTCAAACTAACGAAGGCTTTTTCCTAAATTGACATCCTCACCGCCGTAAACGGACGGTGATTCCTCACCACGCCACCTTTTTAGGGTGGTCGCGTCAATGGGGTTGACGCTTCACCGAAAAACGCTTAATTGCTTAAGTCTGACACTTTCGACCCGTCCATTTAAAGTCTCCGAATGCCCTTCGGCGACTGATTTAATTTTGGTTTATACATACCGACACAGGGTATGTTTTGCCTCTAGCATGGAGTTCCCAGCGGCCGTCAGCTTCCCCTTACTCATCGTCAACCCGTTGCAGGAATTTCAACCTAGTATATTTATTCGGTCGTATCTATGATAGGGCGGGTTTTTTAGACCAGTAAGATTTTAACACAAAGCCGCCCTAAAAGGGGCAGGGTTTTCAACCCAAATTTTCGATAACAAAGGTCGGGAGTCAAGGATCAATACTAGCTCGTCAAAACCTATCTTGGACAGATTCAGCCTTTAAAGACCTAGCACTCATCCTCGGCTTCCCGAACCCTATTTTGTCCGAGTTCGTTACTTCTAGCTTAAGCCAGAGCTAATGTAGTCGAAGTAAATCCCCATTTCTTTACCCGCATCAGCACCAACTAAACTAGCGGTGACTTCTTTCATCGCTTGGATAGCTTGAACAGTGGAGGAGATGGGTACACCTAAAGAGTTGTAGGTTTCTTTCAGTCCGTTGAGAACGCGCTCGTCGAGGATAGAAGGATCTCCAGCTAACATAGCGTAGGTAGCATAACGGAGATAGTAGTCGAGGTCACGGATACAAGCGGCGTAACGACGGGTGGTGTACATATTGCCACCGGGACGGGTTACGTCAGAGTATAACAGGGACTTAGCCACAGCTTCCTTAACGATACCAGCAGCGTTGGCGCTAATGACACTAGCGGCGCGCACGCGCAGTTCACCGGTGGCGAAGTAGCCTTTCAGTTTGCCGAGAGCAGAAGCGTCAAGGTATTTGCCTTGAACGTCAGCAGAGTTGATAACAGAAGTAATTGCGTCTTGCATGGTGGTTCTTCCTTGGGTTTTGCTTAATCTTAAGAGGTTTACGAGGGGTGTGTCTAGAACAATTCACAAAGGAATTATTCTAGGACATAGAGCCGATCACGTAATCGAAGTAGGAAGAAGCTTCAGAAGCATCGTCAGAAGACATAAGACCAGTAGCAACTTCTTTCATTTCGCGAACGCTTTGAGCTACGGCACCGATGTCGGTTCCTAAAGATTTGTACATTTCACGCACACCGACCAAACCGATTTCTTCAATCGGGGTGACATCACCAGCAACTACTCCGTAGGTGATTAAACGTAGGTAGTAGTCCATGTCACGCAGACAGGTAGCGGTCATTTCTTCGCCGTAAGCGTTGCCACCGGGGGAAACGATGTCAGGACGTTTTTGGAATAAGCGATCGCCAGCTTGTTTGACGATGGTTTCGCGAGCGCCGGTCAGGGTTTCGGCGATGCGTAAACGAGCGGCACCACTGCCAACGAAGGCTTTAATTCTGTCTAGTTCGCCGGGGCTGAGGTAACGAGCTTCAGCATCAGCATTCACGATCGATTTCGTGACGATACTCATTGATGGATTCCTCCCAACTAAGTGAGATTAATAAACTTAATCTGACATTTTATAGCAGTTGTGGTCACTACGCTCAAGTTATCTCGTTTCCGCCTCAGCGTCTCAAGACTTCCCTAGCTAGAGCGACCTAACGCAACTATTTTGCGGCATCTGGTTCACCTTCTCACTATTTTCGTAATACTTTTTAACATTTGCCCGAAGAAGGGAGGACCAGAGTGGGGTGTGGGGAGTGGGGTGTGGGGAGTGGGGTGTGGGGTGTGGGGTGTGGGGTGTGGGGAGAATAAATAAAAATAATCTCCTGACGACCGACGACCGACGACCGACGACTGATTTAACCTAGCCAATTAATTGCCCCTTTAATCCAGTCTTCCGGCTGAGTATTTTTACTAAATAAAGCATCTTGACTGAGGACTGCCATAGCTCGATCGATCTCCTCCTGGCTGTATCCTAAAGCTAAAAGGGTCATCTGCACATCTTCAAGGATTGCCGCTGCCGGTAGTATTGCCGTGATTGTCGTCGTCGCTTCTCTTAGCTGTCGCCATGCTGCCAATTTAGTTTTTAACTCTAAAGCGATTCTCTCTGCTGTTTTTAAGCCGACTCCGGGGGTTTTGCTCAAAATTTTGGTATTTCCTGTCACTATCGCCACCACAAGTTCCTCAATCCCCAAGGTATCGATTAAAGCTAGGGCTAATTGCGCCCCAACTCCGTTGACGGAAAGCAGTTGACGAAACAAATCTCGCTCTGGGGCGGTGCCGAAACCGTACAATAAAGGCTGCTCCTCGCGAAGGAGTAGGTGAGTAAAAATCTGACGACTATCATTGTTATCTTTGCCGATGTCTAGGGCTAATCGCGAGGGAATTTGGATTTCGTAGGCGATCTGGTTTACGTCTAAAATTAAGATCAGTCGGTTATTGGGGGTTTTGATCACCTCGATCGCTTGTCCCCGTAAATAATTAATCATTGATTTAATTCTCCTACGAAAATAACCGAACCACAGGGATGACGGTTTTTACTCCCTGAAGGAATGCTGGGGAGATTTTCATTTTTGTTACAATTGTTAACAGAAGTGAAGGGCGTAATTGATAACCTAATCTTCTTGGCGTTAGTCCCCAATAATTGGAGAAGATACAAAATGAATGGCAACATTAGAGTCGGGAATCTCTTTGGAATTCCCTTTTATATTAATCCTTCTTGGTTCTTCGTTCTGGGGTTAATTACCTTAACCTATGGGGGAGATTTAAGTCAGTTTCCCCAGTTAACGGGAATCATGCCCTGGCTCTTAGGATTTTTTGCCGCTATTCTCCTATTTGCCTCCGTGGTTGCCCACGAATTAGGTCATAGTTTTGTTGCCATCGCCCAAGGGATTGAAGTTAAATCAATTACCCTCTTTTTATTCGGTGGGTTGGCAACTCTCGGCAGAGAATCGAAAACTCCTCTAGAAGCTTTTCTAGTAGCAATTGCTGGCCCTTTAGTTAGTTTACTGCTCTTCGGTATCTTCCTAATTATTGGTTCCAATATTAGTTTAAATGCGCCCATGGCGGCGATTCTTTCTCTGCTTGCCTATATCAACCTCGCCCTAGGGCTATTTAACCTGATCCCCGGTTTACCTTTAGATGGTGGTAATATCCTTAAAGCTATCGTTTGGCAAGTAACGGGTAATCCCAATAAAGGTGTTTTATTCGCTAGTCGTTTCGGTCAATTTTTTGGTTGGTTAGCGATTGTCATCGGTGCGCTATCAATTCTCGGAATCAGTCAATTTGGCAGTGCTTGGACGCTATTAATTGGCATTTTCCTTCTACAAAATGCTGGCTTTTCCGCTCAATCAGCTAAGGTGCAAGATTTCCTAAGTCGCTACAGTGCTAAAGATGTTATCTCTCCTAATAGTCCTGTAGTGCCGATTAATTTAACCCTGCGCGAGTTTGCTAATAATTATGTTATCGGTAAACAACAATGGTCTAAATTCCTAGTTACCGATAGCGAAGGTAAACTATTAGGGGTGATTAATGTAGAGGATCTGAAAACGATTCCCACTTCCCAATGGACAGAGGTAAATATCGGCCGGTTATTACAAACTAGCGAAAGTCTCAAACTGGTTTTGTCTAATACTTCCCTCCTAGATGTGGTGAAAATTTTGGAAGGAGAAAATTTAGCTCAAGTGACAGTGGTAGAAGAAAACGGCAGGGTTTTGGGATTAATTGAGAAAGCTTCTATCCTTACTTTTCTCGCCCAAGAAACCCAAAGTCAAACCGCTTAATCAGTGAGCAGTTATCAGTTATCATTTATCAGTTATCAGTGAGCAGTTATCAATTATCAATTATCAGTTATCAGCTAGAATCAGTTAGGTAAATGTAATTTTCACCTCAATATTGATGAATCAGTCTAATCGCTATCTGTTAGGATTTATCCTTGTTGTCGCCGCTTAATGTAACTTTAATTGCTCCAGAAGTTAATAACCATATACAACCAATGCTCGGAGGATCATCATCAAATTTACAAGCAAACAGATATTCTGAATTTATTAGTCTTGTAATTAATGCGAGCATTTTATACCTTATATACAAATGGTTTTCAGGAAAGTATAATTTATGAGTTATCAGTGTTAAGTTTCCGACTCGCAGAATTTTGTCTAGTATCTCCTGACTATACTGACTGTCGCATTGCTTGCCACAATTGCTCGTATTCTCGCTCGGTTGCTGGGGATAAAGGGTTTAAAAAATCGCTTTTTTTGATCGCTTCCGGATTGACAAGTAAAGGATTATTTTTAATATCTGGGGAAATTTGGTCGGGATTTTCAGTGAGAATTAGGGGTGATAATCCGGAGGTAAATAAAGAAATTTTAGTAGCGGATTCTGGTTGCCAACAAAAATCAATCCATTGCTCGACAAGAGAATTAGGAGTAGTTAAAACTGGTTTTACCCACACATCTGACCAGAGAGAAGTACCGGATTTGGGGACAACAACTTTAATTTTCTTATAGCGATCGCTCACTGGTAAAATATCATTAGACCAACCCACAGATAGCCAGACATCACCGAGTATCAGGGGTTGTAAATAATATTGAGAACTATAAAATCTTACCTGTTTTTGTAAAGCGAATAGCTGGTCTTTTAGTCCCATTACTTGTTTTAAATCACTAGAATTATAAGAATAACCCAATTTTTTTAGGTTTAAACCGATGACTTCGCGACGATTATCAATTAGGGCAATTTTACCGGTTAATTCCGGTCGCCATAGATCAGACCAATCCTGCGGTCGCCAGTCAAATTGAGCGAATTTTTCCTCATTATAGGCAATTACTGTCATTCCCCAACGGTAGGGCGCACCCCAGACTTTTCCCTCTGTTCGCGGTTGTCCTTGGGCATTGCGAGTCATGTTTTCTTGCCAACGGAGGGGCAGTTTTGACCAATTAGAGAGTTGAGAAGTATCTAGGGGTTGAATTAAGCCGTTGGTAATCGCTTTTCCTAGCCAAGCATCCCCTAGGGTGACTAAATTACCGATCGCTGGGTTTTGTTCCCTAAAAGGAATAGAATTCGAAAATTGTGAGGCTGGTTGCCCCTGATTTTTTAACCATTTTTCCAACAATTTTAATAGCTCTTTCAGCTGCCTTTCCGACTGAAAATTGACTTTTTTTCCAGCCATAGTTTTCCGAAAATCTGTTAGTAATCGTGGCGGAATCGAACCAGATAGGAGAAAAATGCTCGGCTCGCCGCTTCCAGAAGCGCAGCCACTTAAACCTCCCGCTAAGGCGATTGTACCTAATCCTTGCAAAAAAGAACGTCTGTTTAACATATCGCCCGCCGATTTTCAACTTCAACAGTAATAATTGCCAGTTTCTAGCCTTAAATTATTATAGGACGATTTTTAACAGAATGTAAACTAGGGAGTTTTGCCGCTACCGATTTCAGCTATAGATCGGCTTTGTTGTTAACTTTTATGGTAGAAAACTCTGATTTTGTCCTAGTTAAAGCTAGGATAGAAAGAGTAAGCTAAGGAGCGAGGGTATAAGACTATGTTAGACAATAATGACAATGACCAAGATTTTCGTTATTCTTGTCGTTGTGGACAAGCCAATTTTCAGTCGGTAAAACATCGATCAGGTATTTTATTAATCGGGGGAGCGGAAGGAGGTAAATTAGGAGAAGATCAGGCGACCACATGGTTATTGAATCGGGCTAAAGGCGGTAATTACTTAGTGTTGCGCTTTGGCGATCTTGGCGGTCAAGCTGATTGGATTTGCGACAATTACCGCGACCTGATCAACTCGGCGGCGGAACTATCAATTGATAGTCGTGAAGCGGCGAATAATCCTGATGTTATCGAATATATTCGTAATGCCGATATTCTTTTTTTTGCCGGTGGTGATCAAAATCAGTACGAGGATTTGTGGGAAAGCACAAAGGTGGAAACAGCGATCAATTATCTGATCAATGAGAAAAAAGTTCCCGTGGCGGGAACCAGCGCAGGAATGGCTATTCTGGGTGATTTTTACTATGCGCCTACTCACGAAGGAGTACTGAGTTCGGAAATATTAAATAATCCCTTTCACTTCAACACCAAAGACTTCTATCGGAGTGATTTTATTCGGGTTCCTTTTCTCAAAAAAGTGGTGACAGATACCCATTTGGATCGACTCAATCAAGATCATCCCGAAACAAGATATGGTCGCCTTTTTGGTTTTTTAGCCCGCAATGTACACGATAATCACAATCAACTGCCCGCCTACGCTATCGGTTTAGAAGAAGGTGCTTTTCTGGCGATCGATGACCATGGTATCGCCAAAGTCTACGGCAACGGCACCGATAAAGGACAAGATGCCTATTTTCTGCAAACTAACGGGACTCTACCCGAACAGATGGAGCCGGATCGGCCTTTAATCTGGAATAATAACGGTCAAGCGGTGAAAGTCTATCGCATCGCGGGAACTCCCTCCGGCAGCGGTAAATTTGACCTCAAGGATTGGTCTAGTGCTGCTGGCGGTCGCTGGGAATATTGGTACACTAAAGGGGGAATAGCTGGGTTTAAGCGGGTTCCATTAGCCTGAAGGTCATTTTTGTCAAAAAAGTGATTTCTATGGGTGTTATGATTAATTTTGAGGCAATAAGGAGAGTTTTTTGAGCTATGACCCCTGAATTAATCACTTTTGGTCGGTATCTCGCAGGTGAATTTGAAAATCAACGGCAAGCACAAGCGGAACCGGTGTGGTACGTTCACCTGCGTTTATGGTTGCGTCCGCTGCCTTTATTTCGGGAAGACAGCATCGCACTTTTTGCCGAACAGGCCAGTATGATCAATTTAGACCAACCCTACCGACCGCGACTGTGGCGATTAACGCGCTCGGAATCGGCAGGGTTAGAGGTTAGGCATTATATGTTTAATGACCTGAAATCCGTGCAAGGTGCGGGCAAAAATCCCGATATTTTGCGAAAAATTAGCTTAGAAGACCTAACTTTCCTGCCTACCTGCACTTTAGCGGTCAAAGTCAATACTCTCGCTGATAATCAATACCAGTTTATCGCCCAACCGCAACCGGAACAGCGCTGTCAATTCACCTATGAGGGGACAACCTATCAGGTGGCTTTAGGTTTCGAGGTGACGAGTCATAGCCTAAAAACCTACGATAAAGGCCTAGATCCCGGCACTGGTAAGGGAATTTGGGGCGCTCTGCTCGGTCCCTATCAATACGAGAAAAAACGGGATTTTTCGGCAGAATTGGAGGTGTGAGGAAGATTGCATCACATTAGGTCAAAATGACGGCAGATGACACCGCAAAGAGCCGCTAAAGCGGTAATTCCTAAAGCTGTACCGATGTCTTGTCCTTGATTGACAGCAAAAGAAGTGACGATTCCCGCACCTAAACCGGCTGTGATTGCCGCTCCGAGAAAATCTTTATCCGAGTTTTTATACATAGAGATAAGGCCAAATTTCGACAAAATCGTGTTTTTTACCTTATCATCCTCTTTTGAGCAACTAATCACCCGGGGGCGGAATTGCAATTAAGCTTTAGATTTAGCCACGTTTCTTAACATTAGACCTCCGGCAAAAATCAAAAATCTTCCGTTAGGTGAGGAGACTCTGAGATAGGAGACGGTCGCCAGGAGGAGAAAAAAGACAATAGACAACTATCCCATTCATAAAACCTAAGATTATGTCAAATTTATCTGGTTTTTTGGGTATTTTGACCTGATAGCGGCTCGAGAACTTACTTTTGCAGGAGGTCTATTAAGTTGGGTAAGATAGATAGGAGGTAAAATCGATGAAATTAGCTAAAATCTCTTTTTATGGCTTTTTAACTCTGATTATCTCCCTTTTGCTAATACTGAGTTTTGTTAATGCCAGCAAAGCACAATCGGATACGGCGGTAAGATCGGAGTTAATTAGTCTCCGCAATCGAGTCGAGCGCCTTGAAAGTCAGATTCGAGGAATATCCATCCGCGGGGAAAATGCCGCTCCGATTCCCCAACGGCGATCGGGAACGGGTATAGTAAATGGGGAAGTAGTCGGGGAAAGTGACCCACTGTTCCAGCGTTTAGCCACTTTAGTAATTGAACTAAAGGAAGATTTAAAAAAGCTAGAGCAACGGGTGCAAATCTTAGAAAAAGAAACCGTTAGCCAGAAATCGTAGTCAATTGATGCTATAACGATCGAAAGTTAAATTGATCTCAACTATGCAGTTAATTGATTATGTAATTATCCTGCTTTATCTGGCAGGAACCCTAATAATCGGGATTATAGCCGAGAAAAAAGCTTCTCAAGGTCTAGAATCCTACTTTTTAGGTAATCGCAATTTGCCCTGGTGGATGTTAGGGGTGTCGGGAATGGCGGCTAACACCGATTTAGCGGGAACTATGGTCATTTCTGCCCTAATTTACGCCGTCGGCCCCAAAGGATTATTTATCGAAATCCGCGGCGGTGTTGTCCTAATTATGGCCTTTCTCATGGCTTTTATGGGCAAATGGAATCGCCGCGCCCAAGTTATGACCATGGCGGAATGGATGCAATTTCGCTTTGGAACTGGAAAACAGGGGAATTTTGCCCGAATTATTAGCGCCGTCGCCACTCTCTTATTCTCTATCGGTGCGATGAGTTATTTCTCCGTTGCGGGGGGGAAATTTTTAGGGCAGTTTCTGGGTATGGATGATCGTCTTGCTTCGGTGATATTAATTCTTTTAACGTTAATTTATACAGTCGCCAGTGGTTTTTATGGTGGGGTAATTACCGATTTATTTCAAGGATTTCTGATTTTTGTGGCGGTAATTTATGTATCGACAGTGGCCTTTTTTACTGTCAATCTTCCTGATAGTTTCACGGTAGCAATTCCGGGGGCAGCGGAGCCAAAAACTTGGAATTTAAGCGACTGGGCTAGTATTTTTCCTTCGATGACTTTGGATTTACCCGGAGATTATGCCATCTTTAATTTGTTTGGTGGGGTGATTTTCTTTTATTTAGTTAAAACCATCATCGAAGGTTGCAGCGGCAGCGGTGGTTATATGTTACAACGATACCTAGCCGCCAAAAGCGATCGAGATGCCGGTTTATTATCTTTATTCTGGATTATTCTGCTTTCTTTCCGTTGGCCGCTAGTCACAGCTTTTGCGGTTTTAGGTATTCACTACGGTTTAACTAAAGGCACGATTACAGATCCAGAAAGAATTCTGGCCACGGTGATTACTCAATACGTTCCCGTGGGGATGAAAGGGTTATTAATTGCTGCTTTTTTAGCGGCAGCTATGTCCACTTTTAACGCAGTTATTAACGCTAGTGCTGCCTATTGGGTCAAAGATATCTATCAAGCTTTTTTGAAACCAAATGCGGGAGAACAGGAGTTAGTTTTTCAAGGTCGTCTGGCCTCGGTTTTTGTGGTCGTAATTGGCTTAGTTTTGAGTTTTAATATCCAAAATGTCAATGATATTTGGGGTTGGTTAACCACGGGATTAGGGGTGGGATTAGCAGTTCCTCTCCTATTACGTTGGTATTGGTGGCGCTTTAATGGTTATGGTTTTGCTGTGGGAACTTTAGCGGGAATGATTGCGGCTATTGCCTCACAAGCGATAATTTTACCTTTCTTTCGTCACAGTCAATATCAGGAACTTATTCTCTTTCTTGTGCCGAGTTTGTTCGCTTTAGCTGGCTGTATTATCGCTACTTTGTTAACTCCTCCCACCGATATTTTAGTTATGGAAAATTTCTATAATGTTACCCGACCTTTTGGCTTTTGGGGAGAAGTCCGTCAAAGTGTTAAACCTAACCTACAGGCAAAAATTAAAGCGGAAAATCAACGGGATATCATCGCCGCTTTTCTCACCGTTCCTTGGCAATTAGTCCTGTTTATGATGGGGATTGTTTTAATCATTAAGCAGTGGCAAAGTTTGAAGATTTTGGCTTTGGTTTTTCTTTTACTTTCCATCGGTCTCTATTTTACTTGGTATCGACATTTATCTAAGGAAATTACCGTCACTAAAGACAGAGATTTAGGTTAGGCAGTTCAGGAGACAGGAGACGGGAGGCAGCTATCAGTTTTTTTCCTGCTCCCCCTGAATGGTTACTCTGTTTCTAGTTGATAATCCTGTCAATTTATGGAAACCCTGAAAATTTAAATTTTTGAATCGGAGAGTTATATTATGATTAAAATATCTATTTTAAATCTCAATATTATGTTAGGATTGTTAAATGCAGGTGTAACTATTTGACAGTCGTAGAATTTCGTAAACTATTATGATTGCGATAAAATTTTCGACTCAGCCCTAGATTTGATGATTAATTACATAAGCTTTAAAAACAGGATTCAAACACAATAAAGCGTTTTCATCTTTTGCCACTATTATTCGTCTGATTAGAGATTGAATTACTTTCAAAGAATCTGTATAAGCTAGAGAAGTTTGGTCGATCATTTCTTTAATAGAAATAGGTTGATTAAAATTTGCTAATTCTGTTAGCATTAGTTTCTCTGATTCTGTTAAACTTTGCAAAATACTTAATAAAGTCTGCTCTAAAGTTTCTTCGGCAATCGGGTATTTAATCTCCAAAAAGTCAGCAACCTTACCTAAAAATGTCTCTTGAATAAAACTAGCAACTAATTCTAACCAAAGAGGATGACCTTGATAACATTTAATTAAGGCTTCCCAACTGTCTTCATTTAATAGATTATGATGGCGCAAAATTTCTATGGCATCTTCTCCTAAACCTTCTATGATTAATGTTTTAATGAATTTATTTTTCTGCACCAAAAAAGTCGTATCAATAGGTTTTTCTTGACTCAACAACAGTAAACAGCTTTGATGATTGACTTCAGCAATGCTTTTAAACAATAGTTGATAATCTTGGTACTCTTTTTGATAATTACCTGCTAGTTTTTTAGAATCAAATAGACTTTGTAAATCATCAAGAATAATCAAACAGCGATGGCTTTTTATTAACTCTAAGAATAAATTTAATTTCTTGTCAAGACTTTGAGAGAGCTTTAATTGAGGATTGATAGAGGGTAAAATTTCACTTAAAAGTTCATCTAATTTTGGACAAAAATACAAACTTCTGCGAATAACATAATTAAAACTATTTTTGATTTTATCAACCAGTTTCAAAGAAAGGGTGGTTTTACCAATTCCTTTTAAACCTAACACAGTAACCAAACGGTATTTCTCCGTAACTATCCAAGTTTCTAGATTATTTAATTCGGCAACTCTCCCATAAAATTGAGTTATTTCAGGAATATGACCTAAATCTAAATAAGGTTGATCGCGCTGGATTTCAGAGTGATAATTATTATTATTGAGGGAAAATGGATTATGATCACAAATATGAACATTATTAAAAGAGACTAAATCTCGTCCCATATTATTATTTATAAAGCTATGTTTCTTTAAAACTGCTCTAATATTTGATTTAGTAATATCTTCCCCTAAAACTTCTGACAAAATTTTCCATAATTCTGAAGCACTATCTCGAATATGACCTTCACTAAGATGAGATTCTTTGGCAACTTCTGAGTATTTGTAACCTTCTAAGGTCCCTTGCAAGATAGTTTTTTGAAGATAGTCTAGATGTTGATCTGTTTTGGCAAAAACCAACTCATCTAAGAGATTTAACACCGTATTAGATAGATTAGCTTGAAACATGGACTATAGATTAGGTAAGTTTTTTACTTATTTTAGCTGATATTTCCGATATTTCAGATCAATTGTTTGGCTGTAAGTTCCGACTTTTCCGACTGACTAAACTCAAGACTACGATGTATCCTAAGTAATTAAGCAGTTTCCAGGCTTTATTTAGGCAATCTAAAGAAAATGTGTGATAGTACAGATTCTAGTATATCACAGTCAGGATGCCTAAAGCCAGTTTAGGCAATGCAGTCCAGGTCACACGATCAACCATTACACAAATCAAATGAGGAGGAAAAAATGACATCAAGTTCTAAAGAAAATGTCTTAGTTGACAACTGTTTTGGTATTGTAACGAACAAAAGACTTACCTATATGGCGAAGAAAAGCTGGTTTCGTGGTGGACGAAGAGAAGATGTTCCTCTCAAGCAAGTTGTTGCAGTTCGATATGAAATGGATAGGAAAGTTGTTGGGGGACTATTCCTTGTTGTTTTAGGAATTGTCTTGATAACTGTAGTAGTGGGTATTATTCCCTTGATTTTTGGTGTTCTATTGATGTGGGGATCTCCAACGGTAAGTGTGGTTACGGCCGGAGGAACAGCAACTCCTGTCACTGGATGGCCATGGCAAAAATCAGAAGCAGAAGCGTTTGTAAATGCTGTACATGGTCAATTATTCGGTGAGTAAATCGAGTGCACAAATTGTCAAAATTTACCCAACCTTTTTGATACTTTGATAATTTCATAAATTGGTAAAGTTAGCTGGAGAATTTTTTATGGATTTGGCAAATGGTTTGCTAATAATGCCTCATTACTTGAGTTGTTTAATTTCATATTTCTTTTTCTTCTATGGTGTATTACTTGCTGTTGTTGGGTTATTTGCACGGGAATTAGTTGCCCAAGTCTTTCTAAATTGGCATATACTTATAGTAATATTTTTTCAGTTTCTTTTACAGATGTTTTTAAACCAATCATCACAGGAACAACTTCTGATGACTTTGGCCAGAGACATTGCATTATTGGCTTTCGGAATGTTACCAAGTATAGCGCCTACCAGTAATTTTCAAGAGGGTCTTCTCGTTTTTGTAATTTCGGGATTTTTTATGGTCGGAATCCTTGACTCAGAAGTAGTTAAGAGTTGTGGTACTTTCGAGCAATTGCTTGAAATGTTTGGTCGCTAAATAATATAGATTTTTAAGATTTACTCAATCTTGCTGATACTTTCATGACTTTAGAGATTTACAAACTTAGCTGGAGAATTTTTTATGGATTGGGGAAATGCTTTGGGAAATGTTTACGATGGGATCGTAAAAGCTGTCTCTGTTGGGTTTTCATTGATGGCGATTTATTTGGGATTTTGGGGATTTTTTGCACAAGATGCTGGAGCAATATCCCTACTATTTATAGTAGGTACTAGCTTGACTATTCTAAGTTATGCTATAACACCTGTACTAGGCTTAAGTTTAGATATATCTGCAATTTTAACTGATTTATTGCTTGTTATAGTATCATATTTTGTGGCACATCTTTTTTTATCTGGTGCTTCTTCATATTTCGGAGTTCCCTATTCACCATTTCTTGTTAATATAATGTTTTTTGGAGCTATCGTTATGGTTAATCTTCGCCGAATAGCGGAGGTAACTTGTTTACCACAACTTGCACAAATATTCAGTTTTTCTATTAATCATTGCCTACGCTAATTTTTTTATGACGAATATTTATGTATTCTAATGATAACAAAAGCTCCATATTTAAGGCTTTAACTAAAGATTACTTTGTTATAAACATCTGCCATCTCTACCTCAATCCTCAAAGATTTTAAAGGAACAATAATGTTAGTTTCATAAGCGGTAAAAAAACAGCGATCTCGCAGAGATACGCTTTGCGGTGCGCCTTCTTCTTGAAAATGTTCAATATAACATCGCCAATTGAAGTCTGAATTGGCAGTTATCAGTTTACTGTCTTCCCACTCCCCAATTCATAATTCATAATTCATAATTCCCCAAACCCTCACCGCTCAAGGAATTAGAAGTTTCACAGCATAATTAGGAGAGATACCTTGACTTTTGCGGCGGCTTGGGTTATGATTTTCTTACAATGGGACTGTTGTGTTTATGGTTAAGTGCTAAGATTTCCATTATTAGTAAACTGTTTTAAAAATATTTTCCCAAAATCTGCCAAAAAAAGCAAGCAAAATTTTGCCGTCAATTGTTAAGTTTTGTTAAGAAAAATAGCAAGAGCGGCAAGGAATAGAAATCCCTTACCGTTGACTTTGGCCGGACTCACCACTTCTTATAGGGTAAAAACTTACCCGACATAGTAATTTTAACGCGATCGCCTTTAGGGTCTTCCTCCTTATCCACGTCGAGGGTAAAATCGATCGCACTCATAATACCATCGCCGAATTTTTCATGAATCACCGATTTTAGTGGCATTCCATACACCTGCATGATCTCGTAGAAACGATAAATCAGGGGGTCGGTGGGGACAACAGGACCCAATCCCTTGACAGGATACTCGGTTAAGGATGCGACGATTTCGGTTCCCAGTCCCAAAGCTGCCACAATTTTCGTTGCTTCTTCTAGGGAGGCGCTCGCTTGCCGGTAAAAAACAGCGGCAATCCACACCTCATCTCGTCCTAGAATCGCTTCTAGGTCAGCGAAACTCAGGCCTTTTTCCTTCTTCGCTTCCAATAGTTTTGCGGTAATTTCGGGTATCATTGCTTATTTTTGCAGAATTTGTCTGCTTCTAGTTTACCTGAACATCAATTATATAAGTAAAAGTTATGACATTGATAAAAAAATATTCCTTAAAACCCCTTTACATAACTATAAAAAGCCGATAGTATTAACTCATGTCAAACAACGAACCTTGACAACCTAATACATACAGAAATTATCCAACCATGACTACAACTCTACAACAGCGCGAGAGCGCTTCCCTGTGGGAGCAGTTCTGTCAGTGGATCACCAGCACCAACAACCGTCTTTATGTCGGTTGGTTCGGTGTCATCATGATCCCCACCCTGCTCACCGCCACCACCTGCTTCATCATCGCCTTTATCGCCGCTCCTCCTGTAGATATCGACGGTATCCGCGAGCCTGTA
>NZ_JACJSW010000141.1:0-42758 GCF_014698375.1 Microcystis flos-aquae FACHB-1344
TACTTACTAAAGGCATGGTTCTTTCCTCCTCAAATTGTTTGATTTTACTCTCTAAACTTGACTGTAATTCAGGGGATAAAGTCATCATATTATCGATGATTTCAAACAGTTTAATTATCTGTTCTCTCTCGAACTCCTTTTCATATAATCCCCTGATTAACTTCCATTTCCACTGTTCCCGTTGTGGCAGCTTCCCAGTAGTCGCTTTTGTTTTCAGGTGTGCCATGACGATTATAGCAAAGGGATTGCTACTTGTTTCTAGTTCTGTCCATCTTTCCTCATAGTCCAGTAATTTGACTGTTGGGAATTTGAGGCTGACTTCACAGCCAGCGATAGTATAATTATAGGAATCTGGTCGCCAATTTACTCGTTCATCTCCTAATATAGCGAGACTGATAACTGGTTTCTGATACAAATCAAAGGCCCGATAGTTATAAATATACATCCTCTGAGGGAAATTTTCTTCGTATTGGCTTTGAATTTCAATATGAATCAAAATCCAGACTTCTTCACCCCTGAGTAACCAGACTTTATAGAGTTTGTCAGCGAAACGTTTTTTTGTCTTTGCTGAAGCGGTAATCCGTTTGAGTTCTTTTTCTAGGGATTCGGGAATTTTTGTCCAATCAATTAATTGGTAAACTTCAGGAAAGAAGAAATGTAAAAACGCTTCAAAATACTCGGTTAATGCTTCTTTCCAGGGTTCATCATAATTGGCGGTTGTTTGGTTCATTGGAGAAGAAAGTTACTGAGACTATTGTTATAAAAGTTGATGCAACTCATCAAAAGAATTAACGGTTAATGCCGATTTCAGTAACTCGTCTAAAATCGATAATACAGAAATTTTATCAACAGCTTGCTCAATTTCTATTGGAATATCACCCAATCGCGTTTTCAGCACCGTTTTAACATAGTTACGAGCCTTTTCTAACGCTCCAATTTCCTTACCAATTTCCTTACCAATTTCCTTGCCGCGTTCTATCCCTCGTAACTCCATATTACTCATTAAAGGCATGGTTCTTTCCTCCTCAAATTGTTTGATTTTACTCTCTAAACTTGACTGCAATTCAGCGGATAAAGTCATCATCTGGTCGATGATTTCAAACAGTTTAATTATCTGTTCCCTCTCGAACTCCTTTTCATATAATCCCCTGATTAACCTCCACTTCCACTGTTCCCGTTCTGGCAGCTTCCCAGTAGTCGCTTTCGTTTTTAGGTGTGCCATGACTATTATAGCAAAGGGATTGCTACTTGTTTCTAGTTCTGACCAGTTTTCCTCATAGTCCAGTAATTTAACCGTTGGGAATTTCAAACTCACTTCACAGCCGGCGATAGTATAATTATAGGAATCTGGTCGCCAATTTACTCGTTCATCTCCTAATATAGCGAGACTGATAACCGGTTTCTGATACAAATCAAAGGCACGATAGTTATAAATATACATCCTCTGAGGGAAATTTTCTTCGTACTGGCTTTGAATTTCAATATGAATCAAAATCCAGACTTCTTCACCCCTGAGTAACCAGACTTTATAGAGTTTGTCAGCGAAACGTTTTTTTGTCTTTGCTGAAGCGGTAATCCGTTTGAGTTCTTTTTCTAGGGATTCGGGAATTTTTGTCCAATCAATTAGTTGGTGAACTTCAGGAAAAAAGAAGCATAAAAACGCTTCAAAATACTCGGTTAATGCTTCTTTCCAGGGTTCATCATAATTGGCGGTTGTTGGGTTCATTTGAGTTGTTTGCTTACTCGTAGGCTGTGAAGCGCGATAGCGTAACGCACCAATTTAATAATAGAAGTGGTGCGTTACGTCGGATTGTTAATTTTGGTTTTTTGACGGAATTGATAGTCGCCTAACGCACCCTACACCTACTTAATTAAACAAAGAAATTACCCCCTGTCATGCTCCCTAAAGCTGGTAAAGTACCAGTAAATCCGGTGATATTTATTAATAAATCATTGCTGGATTGGAAGCCCGCCATGCCACCATTAATCAGAAACGGCAATGAGTCCTGTGGGGCGACAAATGACGGTGATTCGCAGTTAGAAAAAGACAACCACCGGCAACTCCCAGAGGAAATGGTTTGTCAAACCAGCAAGGGATGATTAACCAATAAAATTAAACGCCAAAATCCCATCATTAAAATCGTTATCGCTGATATTGGGTAAGTTCCCCGGTAAATCCTCAAAGCCAAAGATATTATTCCCCCTTGACCGTAAATGTTCCGCCCCATCGGGATTTGCCGACCCAAAGGAGAAGTAGGCCACTTCATGACTTATATAGTTTTCTAGGGTAGCCGCCACGTTATCGGGATTCTTGGTCAAAAATGCCTGAATACTCCCTTGCAGACTTTCTCCCAGATTGCCCCCATTGGCAATGACAAAGGGTGCGTAGCGTCGCCCCCCTTCCAACAACACATCCCCAAATTCAGCGGCGGTGGTGCTTTGGTTTGCCCCTTCCCCACTGGCCTGCAAAATGAAGTTATTCACCGCTTGACTTAAGGCGGTACGCGCATAACCCGCTTGACCGGGTTGAATTAACTCTGTCACGTTGCCATCTCCATCTAAATCGAGGCTATCAAAAACGGCTCCGTTATCATCGGCCACTGGATAGAGACCGACAACGTTATTGAAGAAAGCTCCCGTCTGTCTAAGTCCTTCCTCAATGGCTTTGACCTGTATGCTACCGGGCAAGTTACTGAAGTTGAAAACCAGAGAACCTTGTCCATTACCCGTATCTTTAAATTGGATGGTTTGGGGATTAACGGCTTGGTCGGGTAGATTGGTAATTTCTAGGGTGAAATTAACCGTTGCGTCTGGTGTGGCATTGGGAGCCGGGTTGAGGGTGGTATCCGTCACCGCAACTGTCAAGTTATAGAGGGATTGGGCTTCAAAATCAGCCTTACCGATGAAGAATAATTCCCGGCCACGAATCTGGAAACTGCTCTGATCACTGCCCAACAACGAAAGACTATTTGTCCCCAAGGCATCATCGCTGATCTGAATATCGGCAACTTTGACACCTTGACTGGTATCGGTATTTTCAGCGATCGCCTTAGTGCTATTGGCAAGAATTAGGGCTGTGGGAGCCTCATTGATATCGGTGATGTTTAAAGTTAAGGTTTGGGTGAGATCGGGGGTGACACCAACGGTTGGATCATCGACATTGACGGTGACTTCGTAACTATTTTGGGCTTCAAAATTAGGAGTAAAACCGACATAGAAAAGAGCCGAATTCTGAATTAAGAAGCGCTCCCTATCCCGTCCCGTGAGGAAGAGATTATTGGTTCCTAAACCATCATCTTCAATCAGGAGATCGGCGACTTTAAATTCTGGTGTGACATTGACATTTTCAGCTAACTCGGTGACAGCATTTTGGAAAATTAGGGCTGTGGGAGCTTGGTTACTAGGATTTTCATTAACATCATTGACAGTAATTGTCAAGGTTTTCTCAAAACTTAGTCCCCCTTGGTCTGTGGTTTTTACCCGAATACTGTAACTATTTTTGGTTTCAAAATCGGGAGAATTATTAATCTGTAATTGATTCCCTACAATCGAGAAGGCAGTATTATCTGTATCTCCTGTTCCTGCTATCAAACTATAGGTAAAGCTATTACCAGTATCGGGGTCTGTGGTAGAAAATGTTCCAATCACTGTATTAACAGGGACATTTTCATTTACTGTGGTCGCACTTAATGCTAAATTTGTCGGAGCTTGGTTACTAGGATTTTCATTAACATCATTGACAGTAATTGTCAAGGTTTTCTCAAAACTGAGTCCCCCTTGGTCTGTGGTTTTTACCCGAATACTGTAACTATTCTTGGTTTCAAAATCGGGGTAATTATTAATCTGTAATTGATTCCCTACAACCGAGAAGGCAGTATTATCTGTGTCTCCTGTTCCTGCTATTAAACTAGGCTCTTCGGGAATTGTTATGCAAATAATTAACTTAAAATAAAATTCGATGAGAGCGCCTACGCTCAAAAGTAGCTGAAATCCATATAGGGAAGGACTTAAGGCATCAACAGGTTAATACCAAAAGATAGACAATCGAGTTAAAATTTGATATAATAGCCAAAAACGAGATTATTTTACTTATGATACTTGACAAATTTGGTTCTTCGGTTTGTCTTATGCAATGGACGGGGTTATAAGGAATGAAACCCTTATAGAGACAGACATTGCTGCGATTTTTGTCAATTGTTTTCGATCTAGAGCGAACTAATCAATTAAATCTCTTGCCAGATAAGGATTTAGTCGATTTATGCCCCCCTATCGAACCATACCAAGTAACGAAGAACCCCGTAGTATAGTTTATTGACCATAGAGATTGGGGGGATTGACTGCATTCTCAATTGTATTAGAGCGTTTTTCAGTCGGCTGAGGTACAAAAGTTATGGGTTTTAGGCAAAAGGCAAGAGGCAAAAGGGAAGAAAAATAGGTGTACCTCACTAGCTTAGGAAACGCTATATTATTCCCCCTGAAAGAGGACGAATACAATCGCTCCAGAGAATAATATGATTGTACTAATTACAATAAGCGCATCATGTGCGCTCAAAATTTAATTTTCCTAAGTCTATCTTGCCTGAAAATGAGGGGTTCGCAGGCAGGCACGGATTCCGATTATATAAATAAGTATATTTCAAGTGCTGGGATTTTGTCAAGAGGAATTATCGTCACCGTCAAATTAATTTCGCCACTAAAATCAAAGGTTCTTTCCAATCAACTAAAACCCTTGTGTTTGGTGAGGTGGGAACCCTAACCGTTGTATGATTGAACAATGCGAAGACTCACAATGACTCGACCCGACGACTGGCACCTTCATCTCCGCGATGGTGCGGCAATGAAAGCGGTTCTACCCCATACGGTGCGTCAGTTTGCCCGTGCCATTATCATGCCGAATTTAAAGCCCCCAGTGCGCTCGGTGGCTGATGCTGCCTCCTATCGCGAGCGCATTCTGGCAGCAGTTCCAGAGGGTCAACAGTTCGAGCCACTGATGACAATATATCTCACCGATAATACCAGTCCCGAAGAAATCTTGGCGGCGAAAGCCTCCCAGTTTGTCAAAGCGGTGAAATACTACCCGGCCGGTGCGACAACTAATTCCGACTTGGGGGTGACGGACCTTCGTAGGTGCGATGGCGTTTTTGCCGCCATGGAGCAGGTAGATATGCCGCTACTACTGCACGGAGAAGTTACCGATGGTGATATTGATGTGTTCGATCGAGAGAAAGTGTTCATTGAGAAGCACTTAATCCCACTGATAACAAGATTTCCCAAACTGCGGGTGGTGTTTGAACACATTACCACTGCCGATGCGGTCAAGTTTGTTCTATCTGCTAACAACAATGTCGCCGCCACAATTACGCCCCAACATTTATTGTTTAGCCGAAACATTCTCTTTACCGGGGGCATTCGTCCTCATTTTTATTGCCTGCCGATTTTGAAAAGAGAGGATCATCGTTTGGCACTTTTGCAAGCGGCAACATCGGGCAATCCCAAGTTTTTTCTAGGGACCGATAGCGCGCCCCATTCTCGCTACAGCAAAGAAAGTTCCTGTGGCTGTGCGGGTTGTTATTCGGCTCTGCACGCCCTAGAGTTGTACGCAGAAGCCTTTGAGAGCGTTGATGCAATTCAGCAACTAGAAGGGTTCGCCAGCTGCCACGGTCCAGATTTTTATCAACTCCCCCGAAATACCGAACAAATCACCTTAACCAAAACCCCTTGGCGCATTCCCGATGAATTGCCATTTCCCGAATCCGGACTGGTGCCGTTACGAGCGGGTGAAGAGATAACCTGGCAATTAGGGGAATAAAAACCGCCAGTTTTAGCTTGCATATAATGTTTGTGGCTTTTATGCTCCCGTCTTATTTTGATAATAATCGCGGGTTCCCTTGGCATCTAGGGCTTCTCCGAGACGAGTAATGGCCTGGGCGTAGGCGGCGTTACGCAGAGACGTATCGAACTCCTGGGCGAAAGACCAGACTTTTTCCGCTTCTGTCACCATTCTTTCTTTTAAGCGCTCATTTATCTCGTTTAATCGCCAATAAAGACCGCTGCGATTTTGCACCCATTCAAAATAACTCACCGTTACCCCACCTGCGTTAACCAGAATATCGGGGAAAACGAGAATCCCTTTTGAGTCTAAAATGCGATCGGCTTCTGAGGTAGTGGGACCATTGGCCACTTCAAAGATATATTTCGCCCGCACGCGATCGGCATTTTCGGCGGTAATTTGGTTTTCTAGGGCTGCTGGAATCAAAACATCCACATCTAGGGCTAATAATTCTTCATTACTAATCCCATCGTGTTCCACGATATGACAGACGGTATCCTGACAGTAAATAGCAGTAATCTCGCGGTGTTCCTGTTTATACTGACGAATGCTGGCAATATCTAGTCCTTTTTCCCGATAAATGCCGCCCTGGGAATCACTTACCGCCACCACTTGATAACCGGCTTTGGCGAGGAGATCCGCCACTATGGCCCCGGCGTTACCGAATCCCTGAACGGCTACGGTAGTATTAGCGGGTTTTTTGTCTAATTTCGGCAAAAGAGAATGAATAACATGAAAAGCTCCTGTTCCCGTCGCCGTATCGCGACCGCGACTGCCTCCCATGGTTAAAGGTTTCCCCGTCACCACCGCTGGACTAATTTTACGCTGAATGATGCTGTACTGGTCCATCATCCAACCCATGATCATCTCGTTGGTATAGACATCGGGGGCAAGAATATCGACATCGGGACCAATAAAGTCGGCTATACCCTCGATATAGCCCCGGCTAAGGCGTTCTAACTCGGCTTTTGACAATTCTTTCGGATTGAGGGTAATGCCGCCCTTAGCCCCACCAAAGGGCAAATCCAGCAGGGCGCATTTAAAGGTCATCCAAAAGGCCAAGGACTGCACCTCATCAATGCTGACGTTGGGATGATAGCGCACCCCTCCTTTGCCGGGGCCGCGGGTGTCATCGTAGCGGACGCGGTAGCCTTGGAAGATTCTCAGAGTGCCGTTGTCCATACGGACGGGTATGGAGACGCTGAGACTAGCTTTGGGATATTTTAACCGCTCGATCGCATCATCGGAAATGGAGACATACTTAAGGGCGCGTTCTAGGCGACTGCTGGCATCGGTAAAGAGTGATTTCGACATGATTTTTTTCCCCCTATCTATCCCCATTAGAACATGAAAAAACAGTATATTTCGCTACAGTTTATTTTTCTTAATTAACCATAGACAGGAATTGCCAACAAGTATTCTCAAACAAGGTTACTTGAGAGATTTTCCAGTACATCAACTACCCTACACCCCACACCCCACTTCCCTATCACCCCACTCCCCCATCCCCAACCTGCAACTAAAAAAGGGAAAGAGCGATGCTCCTCCCTTTTTTGATAATTTATTCAAGACGATTGTAGATGCACAGCAATCGAGGCTGAAATTACATTAAGCCTAATTGAGCAAGGATACCTTTGTGGGTTAAGTATTCCGTAGCTACGCCAATAACGAAACCGAGCATGGCTAAACGACCATTCCAGTTTTCAGCGAAAGCGGTGAAGCCGAGTTTGTTTTCTTGCTTATCCATGGTGAATTGCCTTCCTATAATAAAATTGCGTTTGATTCAAGTGCTTGATATTAAATGTAACATAACTTCCCAAACTATGCAACATTTGTTTACATAAATTTTATTAATGTTGACCATAAACTTTTATGGGGGCAGGGTCAAGGGTGGGCAATGGCGGCCGAAAATCAAACCTGATCTTAGTTCTAGGGCTAAATAACGGTTTTCCCATCCCTGACCGAAAAAGATTACAATCAAGCGAAAGGTCAAGAATCGATCGCCATCGAGCGAGGAGTGAATATGCGCGCCTTACTGATTTATCCCGTTTTTCCGCCGACTTTCTGGTCTTATAACAAAATTCTGGAATTAGTCGATCGCAAAGTCTTACTTCCTCCCCTGGGTATGGTGACGGTGGCGGCGATTTTACCGCAGCAATGGGAATTTAAACTGGTTGATCGCAATATTCGGGCGGTGACAGAAGCAGAATGGGATTGGGCCGAAATAGTGATTCTTTCCGGCATGATTGTGCAACGTCAAGATTTAATCGAGCAAATTCACGAAGCCAAGCAACGGGGTAAACTGGTGGCCGTGGGTGGTCCCTATCCCACTTCTATCCCCCACGAAGTGGCCGAGGCCGATTTTCTGATTCTCGATGAGGGAGAAATCACCATTCCGATGTTTGTGGAAGCATTGGCAAGAGGAGAAACTAAAGGTGTTTTCCGCACCACAGAAAAACCCGATGTGACAATTACCCCGATCCCACGCTACGATCTGCTCGATTTTGAAGCTTATGATTCCATGTCGGTACAATTCTCGCGCGGATGTCCCTTCCAGTGCGAATTTTGCGATATTATCGTTCTCTACGGTCGTAAACCCCGCACCAAAACCCCCGCACAATTATTAAAAGAATTAGATTATCTCTACGAGTTAGGTTGGCGCCGGGGCGTGTTCATGGTGGATGATAATTTTATTGGCAACAAGCGCAACGTTAAATTACTCCTCAAAGAATTAAAAGTTTGGCAAGAAGAACACCAGTATCCTTTCCGGTTTAACACGGAAGCATCGGTAGATTTAGCCGCCGATCCCGAATTAATGGAAATGATGGTCGATTGTTACTTTGATGCCGTCTTTTTAGGTATTGAAACCCCCGACGAAGAAAGTTTACAATTAACCAAAAAATTCCAAAATACCCGTAGTTCGTTAACCGAGACGGTAGAAAAGATTATTAAAGCCGGATTGCGCCCTATGGCGGGATTTATCATCGGTTTTGATGGCGAGAAAAAAGGAGCGGCCGATCGCATTATTAATTTTGTCGAAGAAGCGGCCATTCCCACGGCTCTATTTGGAATGTTACAAGCTTTACCCAATACTGCCCTATGGACTCGCTTGGAAAAAGAAGGACGACTAAGATTAACGGGGAAACAGGACATTAACCAAAGTACCCTGATGAATTTCGTTCCCACCCGGCCGATCGAAGATATTGCCACGGAATATATTGAAGCCTTCTGGAAATTGTACGATCCGGAGGTATTTCTCGATCGCACCTATCGCTGTTTCCTGAAATTAGGGGCACCTAAAGCGAAACCTGCCTTTAAACTGCCTCGCCGGGCCGATCTCTATGCCCTAGCGGTAATTATCTGGCGACAGGGCTTTAAACGTTCCACTCGCTGGAAATTCTGGCAGAATTTATTCGGTATTTTGCGCCATAATCCCGCCAATGCCGAACACTATATCACTGTCTGCGCCCACAACGAGCATTTCCTGGAATACCGTCAGATTGTTCGGGATGAAATTATGGCACAATTAGCCGAATTTCAACGCCAAGAGGCATTAACAGCGGAAAAAACCGCCATAGCGGCCTAATTATTCCGAGGATGGGTTATTTACCCATCCTGAACATTTTCTGTCCTGATGGTGGACGATCGATAAATCAATAATATTCCTAGTTTTCTGGTTAAAAATTCCCTCAATCTCTGCCAAAGCAATTCAGTATAAATTCTTAATTTTCTAGATATAATTACATTTTTTCCCTAAAATGTTAGCTGGAATACTGAATAAATCGAGAAAATCTGGATAAAGCCAGTATTTTTAGCTCCTTAACCCTATAAATCAAGGGAAAGTCAATGATTACTCGTCAAGAACTTAAGAAACTACAATCCCTAACTCAAATACCCGCCCTTTCCATTCTCTTACCTACCCATCGCACCTCACCGGATAACAAACAAGACCCTATTCTCGTTAAAAATTTGGTCGATGAAGCAAAGCGCCGATTATCGGCAGAATTCTCTAAACGTGAAATCGAACCTTTGTTCGAGCGCCTCGATAGTCTAGTGGCTGAAATAGATTATCCTTATACTCTAGATGGATTAGCTATCTATATTGGTCCGGATATTGCCAAGCTTTATAACCTGCCTTTTTCTGTCCAGGCAAGAGTTGTCATCGATAAAACCTTTGCCACACGGGATTTAGTTTATGGATTACATCGAGAACAACCCTATTGGCTGTTACTATTAAGTCAGGGTTCTACTCGTTTAATCTCAGCTACAGGAGAAACTCTCGAAGAAATTCGCGATCAAAATTTTCCCTTAGAAATGACTGGACCGGGGGCCACCGCACCACTGCCCTTTGATGCCGATACCAGTTATCTAGATGATAGAATCCGGCGATTTTTCCAGCAGGTAGATAATGCTCTGGGTGAATACATTGACATTGATGATTCTTCCCCTTTGATTGTGGGTGGAGTGGTTCGTCAAATTTCCTTCTTTCAAGAAGTTTCACAGTACACATCAGCAATTGTTGGCACTTTAACCGGCAATTTTGACAAAACCTCAATGTCGGAATTAATTCCGCAAGTATTGCCGATTATGCATTCAGTGCGTCAGACTCAAAAAACTGAAGCTCTGCAAGCTTTAGATGCGGCAGTCAGCGCTCAAAAAGTTATCTCTACCCTGGGAGAAGTGTGGCGTTTAGCGCAGGAAGGTCGAGGAAAATTGTTATTAGTGGAGAAAAATTACCATGTACCCGCAGTTTTAAGCGAAAACGGTGATTTGATACTGGTGGAAAACGTCGGTGGTACGGAGGTAATCGATGATGCAGTGGATGAAATTATCGAAGTGGTATTGGCCAAGGGAGGACGTGTAGCTTTAGTCGATGAAGATTCCTTGAACGATTACCAAAAAATTGCCTTAATTTTGCGTTATTAGACCTAATGGGCCGTTTCACAAGCCCCAATACTAACCCATTGACTAGAACCATCAGACCAGTATTCTTTTTTCCAGATGGGGGCATTATGCTTGAGAGTATCAATAGCATAACGACAGGCTGCGAAAGCTTCCCCCCGATGGGGACAACCCACAGCTACTAAGACGCTAATTTCACCGATTTGTAGCTTACCGGTGCGATGGTGAATGACAACTCGATTGGTATCGGGCCAGGTTTGCCGAATTTGCCCGGCAATTTGCCGGAAAACCTCGATCGCCATGGGTTCGTAGGCCTGATAATCAAGATAAATAACCGGTTTACCGTCGGTTTGCTCCCGTACAGTGCCACTCATTAGTACAATAGCACCATTAGCCCCATCATCGGCTAATTGATATACTTCCTGCAAAGATAAGGGAGCAAAACTGACGCGAAAACTATCTGGTGTCATGGATGAGGTGATGGGGGTTGGGTGTGGGGTGTAGGGTGTGGGAATTAGGAATTAGGAAGTGGGGGGAATAAATAAAATAATCTCCTGACTACTGCCTTCCTTAACAACATAGCTATCGCTTTTTCGGAGTCAAGAGATGTTTCTATTTTTTCATCTTCATAAATATACTCAATCTCAAACCAGCGAGCCGAGTATTTTGGATGTATTTGTACTTCCTTGATATGTTTGTCTTTGAGTCTTTCAGTCAATGGGAATTTTAAGGAACCCATCCTTAACTTTAATCCTGGCAATAATCAGGGGGAAATGTCCGTCCGATCCAAAGCAGTCAGGGAGTTAAAAGTTTTCACTGTAGCTTTAGTGTATAGTGAAATATTCTCAACGTCAAGCCGTCCTAAAAGGCCGGGGTTTCAAACCGATTATTTTCGATGAAAAAATTAATTCTAGCCACGAGTAACCCGGGTAAATTAGCAGAGATAGGGGAATACTTAACTGATATCGACCTAGAATTGCAGTTAAAACCCGATGATTTAGAGATAGAGGAAACCGGGGCGACTTTTACTGAAAATGCTTATTTAAAAGCTGCTCAAATTGCCCTAACATTGGGAGAATGGTCGATCGCTGATGATTCGGGATTGGAAGTAACTGGGTTAGGAAATGCCCCAGGGATTTACTCGGCCCGCTACGGTGAAAATGATCGAGAAAGAATCGAGCGCTTGGTCAGAGAATTAGGAGATAATCAGGATCGCTCGGCCCGTTTTGTCTGTGTAATTGCGATCGCCCGTCCCGATGGTGAGATTGCCTTGACTGCTACAGGAATCTGCACGGGAGAAATTTTAACCAGTCCTAGGGGTGAAGGTGGTTTTGGTTACGATCCGATTTTTTATGTTCCCGAATACGCTTTAACCTTTGCGGAAATGTCTCCCGAATTAAAAAGAAAAATTAGCCACCGAGGACGAGCTTTTCAGCAATTACTGCCCCATCTCAAGACTCTCGCGGGTACAAATTCATTAAAGCCCTGACTTGTTCAGCATGATAAGAGCTTCTTGTCAAGGGACTCGCAACAATTTGTAAAAATCCCAGAGATTCCCCATATTCGCGCCAAGCGTGGAACTGTTCGGGGGTGATAAATTCCTGCACACCGAGATGTTTTGGCGATGGTTGCAGATACTGCCCGATGGTGAGAATATCACAATCGACGGCCCGTAAATCGCGCATTACTTGGCGCACTTCCTCGTCGGTTTCCCCCAATCCCACCATAATGCCCGATTTTGTGTAGGTAGCGGGAACAATGGCGCGAGCGCGCTGCAATAATTCTAGAGAACGCTGGTAATCACCCTGGGGACGCACGCGACGATAGAGACGGGGAACAGTTTCGGTATTGTGGTTTAAAACTTCAGGTTTAGCGGCAAGAATTAAAGCTAAAGCCTGCCAATTGCCGCAAAGATCGGGAATCAGCACTTCGATGGTGGTTTTTTGGGAAATGCGGCGAATTTCCTCGATACAACGGACAAATTGACTAGCGCCACCATCGGCCAAATCATCGCGATTGACAGAAGTGATCACTACATGATTAAGATCAAGACGTTGCACGGCTGCCGCTAGTCGCTGGGGTTCCGTGGAGTCTAAAGGTTGCGGTTTTTTCTCAAAATCGATATCACAGTAAGGACAGGCGCGAGTGCAAGCAGGACCCATAATTAAAAAGGTAGCCGTCCCCGCGTGGAAACATTCGCCGATATTGGGACAGGAAGCCTCCTCACAAACGGTATTTAAGCCTAAATCGCGTAAAACTTCCTTAACACTGCCGACTCGCTGCCATTGCGGTGCTTTCACCCGTAACCACTCTGGTTTGACCGTCACGCCTGAACTACTCCGATAATTTTTGCCTATATCTGTAATATCCTAGCAAGTCTCGACCCAATCAAGGCCGAATATGCTATGATGATTTAGCTAAAAACTTTCGGGATGTAGCGCAGCTTGGTAGCGCACTTCGTTCGGGACGAAGGGGCCGCAGGTTCGAATCCTGTCATCCCGATTAAAGACAATCAAGGTGTAATCTGTTCTATGGTTAAGTAGATAGGTGTTAAAAATTGTCAGTAAGTAGCTGGTTATAATTAAATTAAAAATGGATTTTAGGTTCGATCCCCCCTGCCCCCCTTGATAAGGGGGGTGCCGATAGGCGGGGGGATCTCCCCTTGATAAGGGGGGTGCCGATCCCCCCTTAATCCCCCCTTGATAAGGGGGGTGCCGATCCCCCCTTAATCCCCCCTTGATAAGGGGGGTGTCTGACAACTTTTAACGCCTACCTACTTAGATCATGAAAATTGAGGAATTACTCAAAAACAAACGAGAAAAAATCATTGCTATTGCTGCTAAACACGGCGCAAATAACGTGCGAATCTTTGGTTCTGTCGCACGGGGAGAAGCTGACGAAAAAAGCGATATTGATTTATTAATTGATTATTGTAGCGAACGTCGGAGTCCCTGGTTTCCTTTGCCGTTAATTCGAGAACTCGAAGCTTTGTTAGGCTGCAAAGTTGATATTGTTACCGAACAGGGACTTAAAGATAGAATCAGAGAGCGGGTACTTAAAGAAGCAATACCACTATGAGAGATGATACCGAACGCTTGCGGGATATTTTAGAAGCAATTGAGCGGGTAGAAAAGTATGCTCCACAGGGAAAAACCGTGTTTGAACAACAAGAATTAATTCAAACTTGGATTGTCTATCATTTACAAATTATTGGTGAAGCAGCTAGAGCAACTTCTCAAGAATTTCAAGCAAGATACCCCGAAGTTCCTTGGCGAGATGCCAGCGATCTAAGAAACTTAACTATTCATGAATATTTTCGTATCAATCTAGAGATTATTTGGGATATTGTTGAAAATGACATTCCTCCTCTAAAACAACAAATCGAAGCTATTTTACAGGAATTGATTTGACGAAACCCATTCCAATTATTTAAAACTGTTGGGTTTTAGGTTCGATCCCCCCTTAATTCCCCCTTGATAAGGGGGGTATCTGATAATTTTTAAAGCCTACCTACTTAGTAGGTTGATTCATGAATCAATCTACTAAGCACGACGTTTTGACAAATTTTCAGCTATTTATTCCGAGAAATCGAATTAAAACTTTGCCAGATAAGGAAAGGCAAATAATCGTGAGCCGCCGTTAGGTGATGAGTTTTTTACTCAAAAAACAGTATCTTTTTCGCCATCAAAGCAGTAATTAGCTATTCAACTAGGTCAAGATCAATTACAATGGTTAAAAGCTCAAGGAAAGGGATATGAAACAGGAATTGACCATATCTTGCGGGAAGTGATGGCACGCCAGCACCAGTGAAAAACATCGAAATAAAAATTGTCAGATCCCCCCGCCTATCGGCACCCCCCTGATCAAGGGTAGATCCCCCCGCCTATCGGCACCCCCCTGATCAAGGGTAGATCCCCCCGCCTATCGGCACCCCCCTGATCAAGGGGGGCAGGGGGGATCAGAGTCCAAAATCTATCTTCTCTTTGATTATAACTACTTAATTTACCTCCTCTAAGCCCATGTCTAGATTATTAATCAGCCAGTATCAGGCGGAAGTTGAGAAGATTGTCCAATATGGCGGCAGTCGCAAGGAAACTTCGATTAGAGTCGCTTTTCAGAATTTGTTAAATGACTATTGCAAGGCGCGGGATTTTTTGTTAATTCCGGAGTTGGATTATCGCACTAAGTCGGGAAAAGTTGTCTATCCTGACGGGACGGTAAAGGATGCTTTACGGTTAGATTGGGGATATTGGGAAAGTAAGGATCAATACGATAATTTAGACGAAGAAATTGAGAAAAAGTTAGCGAAAGGCTACCCTAATGACAATATTTTATTTGAAGATTCCCAGACGGCGGTTTTAATTCAAGGAGGAGAGGAAAGACTGCGCGTCTCCATGCGCGATGATGAGGCTTTGGATGGGATTATTAATGCTTTTATCAATTATGTACGTCCGGAGGTTGAGGATTTTCGAGAGGCGATTGCTAGTTTTAAGGAAGATTTACCAACAATTTTAGAAGCGTTGCGGGATTTAATTGCGTTGCAGTCGGAGACGAATCGGAATTTTGTGACAGCGCGGGACAATTTTTTAGAGATTTGTCGCAAGTCAATCAATCCAGAAATTAGTCTGGAAGATGTGCGGGAGATGATTATTCAACACATCCTGACAGAGGATATTTTTATCAATATTTTTAATGAGTCCCAGTTTCACCGGGAAAATAATATCGCTAGGGAATTACAGGGAGTGATTGAAACTTTCTTTACTGGTAATACCAAGCGCAATACTTTAGGGACAATTGAACGTTATTATGCGGTAATTCGGCGGACGGCGGCGAATATTTATAACCACCACGAGAAGCAGAAATTTCTCAAGGCGATTTATGAGAATTTTTATAAAGCATACAATCCGAAAGCGGCGGACCGGTTGGGAATTGTCTATACACCCAATGAAATTGTCCGTTTTATGATTGAAAGTGTCGATTATTTAGTTCACAAGCATTTTGGTAAGTTGTTGGCGGATCCAGGAGTAGAAATTTTAGATCCGGCGACGGGGACAGGAACTTTTGTGACGGAGTTAATTGAGTATTTACCGAAGGATAAGTTACGGTACAAGTATAAGCATGAGATGCACTGTAATGAGGTGGCAATTCTGCCTTATTATATTGCGAATTTGAATATTGAGTTCACCTACAAGCAGAAGATGGGTGAGTATGAGGAGTTTGAGCATATCTGTTTTGTCGATACCCTGGACCATGCTGCTTTTCATCTCAAGCAGATGGATTTGTTTGCTATGTCGGTGGAAAATACCCAACGCATTCACAATCAAAATGACCGCAATATTTCTGTAATTATTGGTAATCCTCCTTATAATGCCAAGCAGGAGAATTTTAATCAAGGTAATGCGAATCGAAGTTATGAAGCGATTGACAAGTGCATTAAATATAGTTATGTCAAAGAAGGTAAGGCACAGAATCAAATTGTCGTCTATGATATGTACACTCGCTTTATTCGTTGGGCTTCTGATCGATTAAATAAAAATGGTATAATAGCGTTTATTACTAACTCTTCTTTTATCGATGCGTTGGCTTATGATGGATTTAGAAAAGTAGTAGAGAATGAGTTTAGTGAAATTTATATCATTGATTTAGGTGGTAATGTCAGGAAAAATCCTAAACTTTCAGGGACAACTCATAATGTTTTCGGTATTCAGACGGGGGTGGCGATTAGTTTGATGGTGAAGCGAGAAAGTAATAATCTTCCTTGTCGAATTTTATATACTCGCCGTCCTGAATTGGATACAGCAGCGCAAAAATTAGAGTTTTTGTCATCGACAAAACTTAATCAGCTTGATTTTGAGCATATCATCCCAGATAAAAAACATAATTGGCTCAATCAATCAGATAATGACTTTTATCAACTGCTACCCTTGATTGATAAGGATGTCAAAAGTGGCAAGTCTGAGAAAGCTGTGTTTAAGTTGTTTTCAAGAGGTATTGGTACTTATAGAGATGAATGGGTTTATGACTTTTCAAGAGATACGCTAGAAGCAAAGATGAGGTTTTTTGTAGATGTTTATCAGAGAACTTTTAAAGATGAAAATTATCAAGAACGAAATCAGATTAAGTGGGATGGTGATCTAACACAATATCTTAGCCGTAAGATATTTAAAAAGTTTGACAATGAAAGTATTTTGATAAGTATTTATCGTCCATACATTAAACAATGGCTCTATTTTGACAAGCATTTTAATGGAAGGACTTATCAATGGTATGATATTTTAAATGCCGAGGATATTGAAAATAAATATATTGCTTTTCTCGCATTAGGAAATTCAAAGCCTTTTCATTGTCTATCTAGCAATTCAATAATTGATTTACATTTAACAGGTGACTCTCAATGTCTCCCCCTCTACTACTACGAGAAAGAAGGAAACCGCATCGACAATATCACCGATTGGGGATTGCAACAATTCCAAAAACATTACAACGATAAAACCATCACCAAACTCGATATCTTCCACTACACTTATGCAGTCCTTCACTACCCGGAATATCGCAGTAAATACGAATTAAATCTTAAGCGAGAATTTCCCCGGCTTCCCTTTTATGATAACTTCTCTCAATGGGTAGAATGGGGAAGCAAACTAATGGAATTACATATCAACTATGAAACCGTCGCACCCTACCCACTAACCCGCATTGATACTAATAATAACCTCAAACCCAAAACTAAACTAAAAGCTGACCGAGAAAAAAATTCTATCAACCTCGATGATGTCACCTTCCTACAAGATATTCCCAAAATTGCCTGGGAATATAAACTCGGTAATCGTTCGGCCCTAGAATGGATATTAGATCAATATAAGGAAAAGAAACCCAAAGATAAAACCATCGCCGAAAGATTTAATAACTATCGCTTCGCCGATTATAAAGAAACAGTAATTGACTTATTACAACGAGTCTGCACTGTCAGCGTCGAAACCATGAAAATAATAGAAGCGATGAGACATTAAAAAGATTGCTTCCGGGAAATCTTATTCTACACTCTGCCTCCAGGAAAAACTTTTTGCCGCAAACCCTAACTAAATTAGTTTGGCTCCTTTTTCTTCCAGAGCTTTATTGATGTCTTCACTAAAATTAATGGGACGGTTAACGGCTACATCCCGCACTTTATCCTTTGTATTCTTGTCTAAGTTTTTGTACTCTTTCTGTCTCTCTTGCGGGTGGGTGTAGAGTTTTTTTGCGGGTTATTCCCAAGCGTTCGGCTATTCTTGCCACTGTCGCCACACTTAACACTATACCAGTTCTTTCTAGGAATAGTTTCGATAGTTGAGCAAGAGTTGCGTCATTATTTTCCTCAATTAACTCACCGAGGACGAGCATTTGTTCTGGCGTGAGTTTTAAATGACGTCCACATCGATAAGTCTTTGGTCGAACATCTCCCGTGTCTCGATATTGTTTCAAAAGCTTTTGTACGAAACTTAGGGTTACGCAGAATCTTTTCGCTAATTGTCTTTGAGAGATGGGTTCGTTATAATAACAGTCGAGGATTTTCTGACGGAACTCTACTGGATAGGATTTCATTTTTTGTGCGGTTTAGCTATCGATGACATTATACTTCATATTTGTGAGAAAGAAAGAAAAATGTTATAGTGGGTTTTCTGGCGCGACCCAAGCGATCGCTAAAGATGTTATTATCTAGGGTCTGCTGAATAAATCTAAAAACCTTATCCAACAAGGTTTTTAGACTTTTTTTCCCTCAAAAAGTGCCGACCCTTGGAGTGATTGGGGGGAAAATTCAGGGACTTTTTCCCTGAAAATTAGGTAGTTGACCACCTGAAAATCGGTAAAACCCTACACCCCACACCCCAACCCCCAACCCCCAACCCCCAACCCCCAACCCCCACCGAAAAACTTTTTCAGCAGACCCCTATCTAGGACAGTCAACTGAAAATTCCCGCAACCTTCCTAGCCACCGATGAGAGCGATCGCTAAAGATGATATTCTTTATATTCACCATGAGGATGTGCCGGTTTACAAAAAAGGCGGTTCAGTGGTGAGAAATAGTTATTTTTGGGCGCTAAAATCGATCGCCTGTGGAGCGCGTCGGGGACAGGATTGGGAGTTCGATGCGGAGGTGTGGGTGGCGCTGGTGCGGATGTTGCTCTGTTTTGCCAATTCTGGCTATTTGGGGGATGGTGAGACAATTTTAGAGTTTACTGTCGATTCTCCTATTCCCGAACCTTTGCGGGGGATATCTACTTACTTATAGCCTCGCTGAGATAGTTAGCGGTGGATTCCACCAGGGGAATAGTATTTTCGTATAACATTCGCGTCGGTCCGATAATGCCAACACTACCGACGGGAGTATCTCCCTGTTTATAAAAAGCGGAGATAAGAGTACAAGGGCGCATGGATTCCAGAGGATTTTCGGAACCAATAGTGATTTTGACTTTTTTAGCTGATTTTTCTGGTTCTGGTCTTTGTAAAATCAGGGGTAAAAGGCGATCCTGTTCTGCTTCCAATAGATGCAGTAACATTTGTACTTGTTGCCATTGGGCGAATTCTGGCTGTCGAATGACTTCAGCGACACCATGGACGATAATCTCCGGGGTGGCAGTGGATTGGAGACTAGCGCCGATTTCTTGGCTTAATTGTTGGAGAAAATGGGTATAACGGGCAAATTCTCGCTCGATTTGCCGCCAATCGAGGTTAATTAAATCTGCCAAGCAATAACCTTTTAATTTTTCCCCGAGAAAATTAGAGAGGATTTGTAATTCTTCTGCTAATCCATCCTTCTTGTCCGTTGCCATAGACTCAGGAATTTCTATCATAACCGAGCGTGTTTGTAAACTATCTGTAACAATAATTAACATTATCTGCTTGGCTGAGACAGGGATTAATTGCAGATGACGCAGGGTATTGGTGAGGGTGTGGGGAAGAGTAACGATAGCGATATAACCGCTTAAACTGGCTAAAAGTTGGGTGGCCCGTTGCAGCAGACTTTCGAGACTCCAAGCGGGAGATTTAGCATTTTGATGCAGATAATAGCCGATTTTTTCGCCGATACGGTCATCGGGAGTCATCAACTCATCGACGTAGAGACGATAACCCCAATCGGAGGGAATGCGTCCGGAGGAAGTGTGGGGTTGATAGAGTAAACCTTCTTTTTCCAGTTTACCCAGAGCATTGCGAATCGTGGCGGAACTAACAGTAAACTTGTACTCATCGAGTAGAGTTTTCGAGCCAACCGGTTCGGCCGTGGCGATATAATGTTGGATTGTCGCCTTTAAGATATGTTGATAGCGATCGCTGAGATGGGTTCTAGCGGACATAGGGGAATAATCTTAAGATAAAGATTTATAACATTTTTTTAGACAGTATAACGCTTAATCAGTTATCAGTTATCAGTAATCCATGGTGAGAAAGGGGATAGTTTGCCTCTCTCTTTTCCCGATGGTGGCCATGAAAATTAGTAACGGGGAATATTAGGGTCGACGAGGAGGGAATAAGCATCGATGCCACCGTTAATATTCTTAACATTAGTAAAACCCTGACTTTGTAGCCATTGGCACATTTGCAGGGATCTCATGCCATGGTGACAGATAACGAGGGTTTCTGCTTGGGGGTTGAATTGGCTGGCAATAGTGGGCGACCATTCTTGGTATTGACTCAAGGGTAAAATGGTAAAATTGGCTACAGATGCCATGGCAACTTCCTCTGGTTCGCGCACATCAATAAGTTGTAAATTAGGATCATGATCGGCTAAACGGAGAGCGAGTTCATGGACGCTAATTTCGGTAATGCTCATAGATTTGGTTTTAAGAATCGGTTATCTTTCCTTTAGAGTAGCAAATCGGGGGACCCTGAGCGGTTAGGGACTTGCGTAGGAATAATATCCCAGCCAAGTGGGGGGATTTGGTCAGTGCCAGAGCGGGGGGGGTGATATGATGGGGAAAGGGCAGGTATTGAAGAGATTGATGCTTTTTAGTACGCCGATTAATCGACCAGCTGAATTTTGATGAATATTGAACAAGCCGTTATCGAAAACTTGCGAAAACTTCCTTTAGAAAAACAACAAGAAGTCTTAAACTTCAGCCAATTTCTAACTCAGATAACTTCGCCAAAAATTGAAGAGATGACCTCCCAAGAAAAAGCAGAAGATTGGCTAAAATTTCTGGAAAGTCAACCCAAGGATACCCCCGGATTACCCGATGAAGCATTAGGGCGTGAAACTATCTATGACTAATGGCTAAATATCTATTTGATACTAATATTTTACTGAGGCTGAGTGACCGAATTTCCGCTAATTATGCCTTGTACTGTATTCTCCCCACTTCCCCACCTCCCCACTTCCCCACTTCCCCACCTCCCCACTTCCCCACTTCCCCACTTCCCCACTCCCTAGCTTATGATTCCCCTACAATTAACCCTAAAAAATTTTCTCAGTTATCGCGAGGCAGTGCTAGATTTTCGCGGATTACATACTGCCTGTATTTGTGGTGCCAATGGTGCGGGAAAATCCTCTTTACTCGAAGCAATTACTTGGGCAATTTGGGGAGAAAGTCGCGTCTCGATTGGTGATGATGTGATTCATGCGGGCAGCGATTATGCGCGGGTAGATTTTGAGTTTAGTTATGGGGGAGAAATCTATAAAATTATCCGTAGTCGTCACCGGGGAGGGAAAGCTTCTGGTTTAGATTTTCAGGTGATTAATGATCAGAGTTTTCGTCCTTTATCGGGTAAAAGTATTAAAGATACTCAAGCACAGATTAATACTTATCTGAAAATAGACCATAAAACTTTCATTAATTCTGCTTATTTACGACAGGGACAAGCGGACGAGTTTATGAAACAGCCTCCCAGTGGTCGTAAACAGATTTTAGCAGAATTATTACAACTCGATCGCTATGAAATTTTAGCAAATAAAGCCAAGGATATATCGAAACAATTTGATGGACAGTCCCTCCAGATCGAGCAGCAAGTAGAAACTATCAAACTCCGTCTTCAGGAGAAAAATTCTTATCAAGAACACCTGCAAGAGTTAAGCAGCCAAATTAACCAAATTAATCAAGAACAAGAGGTAAATAATCGGCGTTTACAGCAACTACAGGGGGAAGAAAATCAGCGTCAGAATTGGGAAAAACAGCTGCAGTGGCAAAGAGAACAGGAGCGAGCTTTATTAGCAGAAATCGAGAGATTAGACAGGGAAAAAGTTAGTCTAGACAATCAATTAAATCAAATAAGGACTATTCTTCATCGCAAAAATGACATTATTACTGCACACGAGCGCCTAATCAATTTAGACAAGAAAGAGGCCAGTTTGTCAAGTCAATTGCAAGCTTGGCAACAGGCCCAGTATGATAAACAACAATTAGAACAGAAATTACAGCAAAAAATTAACGAATTTACCCTTCCCATCCAACAAACGAGCGCTCGTTTAGAAGAATTGGGAAGACAGGAACAAGAAACTCAAAAAATTATCGAGCAAGCGGGGGATATTCAAGCAGGATTAGAGAAATTAAATTATCATCGTCAACGTCTTCAGGAATTGGATAGATTAGCTTTAAAATATGCTCCTTTAAATAGCCGAAAAGCTGATCTAAATATGCAGTTGGAACGGGAAAAAGCTAAGATCAATGCTCGTCGGGAACAACTGCAAAGAAATCGGCAACAATTAGAGACAGAAATCGCTCGTATTCCTCTACTAAGAGAGGAAGCTCTCAATTTAGCCAAACGAATTAAGGAACTAGATAAAAAACAAACCTATTGTGAACGAGTTGAAGAAAAGGAAACTCTTAAACAAGTGGATAAAAAAAGTTTATTGGATCAACAGAAAAGATATGAAGAACAACTTTTAGAGTTAACTGATAAATTGGAAAAATTAAATATTCCCGATTCGGTTTGTCCTTTGTGTGAACAGAATTTAGACAGTCATCACCGTCATCAAGTAATCAGGAAAACCCATCAACATCAAGAACACATTCAAGAGCAAATCTGGTCCCTACAGGAACGGATGGCAGACTGCGATCGAGATTTAAAACGTTTAGGGGAGGAATTAGCCCAAATTAAACAAGAATTGCCAGCAAGATCGAATCTACAACAAAAATATGTGCAGTTGGAAGTCAAGTTAGAAACTATTGAAGAAAAGGAAATAGAACTAGAGAAAACCGAGGAGATGCTTGTCGAGTTAGAAGCACTTTTAAGCAGTGGCAATTATGCCCTAGAATTACAGCAAGAATTACAAATTGTCAATCAAGAAATCGCCTTTTTAAACTATGATGAACAAAGTCATGCTTTAGTCAGAGGAGAAGAAAAAAGATGGCGTTGGGCAGAAATTCAAGAATCAGAACTTAAGCAAGCAAACCGTCGTTTAGCTAATATAAAGGCCGAGAAACCTAATTTAATTAATCAATTAGCTAGACTAGAACAAGAGAAGCAAGAACTAGGTCAAAACTCCCCACTTAAACAGGAAATTAAACGCTTAGAAAAGTTTATTCAAAACTTAAATTATGATCGCAGTGAACATCAGAATATTCAAAATCTGATCCGACAATTACAGGGGGTAAGATTACAGTATCAAGACTGGCAACAAGCAGAAAAAAATTATCCGGAAATAGCCGCTAAAATCGCTGAGATTGAGCAAAGATTACAGCTGCGAAATCAGGATCGCCAGAAGCTGAATCAGGAGTTAGCCAATATTAGTCAAAAGATTGGTACTTTGACCGACTATCGCCAAGAAATAGCCGCATTATCGACTAATATTCAACAGCGAAGACAGATAATTGATGGATTGCTCTCCCAAAAAGGTCGGGTTGAGGAGAAATTACATCAACTAGAAACTTTAGGTAAACAACTGACAGAAAAAGAGGGCGATTTAGCTAAAGTTAAAAAACAATATATAGTTTATAAAGAGTTAGCCATAGCTTTCGGTAAAAATGGTTTACAAACTCTGATGATTGAGAATGTTTTACCTGAGTTAGAAGCCCAAACTAATTATATCTTAGCTCGCTTAACTGGTAATCAATTTCATGTGCAGTTTTTAACCCAAAAAAGCGGTAAAGGTACGAAGAAACAGCGACAAAAGTTAATCGATACTTTAGATATTATTATTGGCGATACCCGGGGCTCTCGTCCCTACGAAACCTATTCAGGAGGAGAAGCTTTTCGGATTAATTTCTCGATTCGATTAGCTTTAGCGAGATTATTGGCACAAAGAGCCGGAACAGCCCTACAAATGCTCATTGTTGACGAAGGATTCGGAACTCAGGATGCGGAAGGATGCGATCGCTTAATTGCGGCAATTAACGCTATATCCGCTGATTTTGCCTGTATTTTGACTGTAACTCATATGCCCCAATTTAAAGAAGCTTTTCAACATCGCATCGAAGTCCGCAAAACCGAACAGGGTTCTCAATTAATGTTATTATCCTAGGAAAAATATTGATGTAAAGATGGAAAAGATTACGATCACAGTCAAACTATTTGCTATTTATCAAGAAGTCTATCAAACTTCACAATTAAACCTCGAATTTCCTGCCCACACTTCCGTTACAGAAGTGTTACACTATATTATAGCCCCCTATCCTCAATTAGAAAGATGGCGCGATGTTACTCGTTTTGGAGTTAATCTTCAGTTTGTTTCGGGAGAGAAAATCCTTGAAAATGGCGATGAGATAGTTTTAATTCCCCCCGTTAGTGGTGGCTAAATGGGGTTTGCTGAAAAAGTACGGGCGAAGCATTCGGATAGAAAATCTACGGTTTCACCGATAGGTTATTGTCCGAATGCTTCGCCCCTACAGGACGCGGGCTGATGAAGACGCAAGGTTTTGAAGCACGATTCTCTCAAAATCTTGCACCTGTTTCGCTCGTAAAGCCACAAAACCCTTACCTTGCCTACATTTCACATTTATTCAGCAAGCCCTAAATGGAGATAGGGAAAATCACAAAAACTGCCACCTTTTTTACTTTTTCCTTGATATCCCGTGTCTAGCTGGCAAATTCCCCCATCGGTAGAGCTTCCCCAAGAGTTTTTAAAAATAGTCCAAGACTACACCCCAGAGTCGGATGGCAGCGTCGTGGCACAAATATTATGGCATCGCGGTGTCCGGGATATGGCGACTCTGGGGACGTTTCTGGATGAGAAAGCTTATCAGTCAAAAACTCCCTTTGATTTTGGGCAAGAAATGAACTTTGCCGTCAAAAGACTGGAAAAAGCCCTCAATAAAGGGGAAAAAGTGACTATTTGGGGTGATTTCGATGCCGATGGTGTCACCGCTACCAGTGTACTCTGGGAAGGATTGGGGCAGTTTTTCCCACCCTATCAACAGTTAGATTATTACATACCCGATCGCCAAAAAGAATCCCACGGCCTCAATTGTCCTGGTATCGAGAAACTAGCGCATCAAGGAACCAGTTTAATCGTCACCTGTGACACGGGAAGCACGAATATCGCCGAAATTGACTATGCAAACAGTCTAGGTATCGATATTATCATCACCGATCATCATACCCTACCCGACGAGCGCCCCGAGGTGATTGCCCTGATTAATCCCCGCTACTTTGTGGAAACCCATCCTTTCTATCATCTTTCTGGGGTTGCCGTTGCTTATAAATTAGTGGAAGCGATGTATTTAACCCTGGCAGATATTCCCAGAAAACCCCTAGAAAATTTACTCGATTTAGTGGCGATTGGTTTAATTGCCGATTTAGTCAAATTGACGGGAGAATGTCGTTATTTAGCCCAAAAAGGTCTTAAAAAACTGCAAAACACTCAGCGTTTGGGAGTTAAAAAATTACTGGATTTATGTAACAAAACCGGAGATAGACCGATGGATATATCCTTCGGTATTGGACCGCGCATTAATGCCGTCAGTCGCATTTATGGCGATGCCAGATTTTGTGTGGAATTACTTACCAGTGAAGATGAAAAACGTTGTCACGAATTAGCTGAACAAGCGGAATTGGCCAATATTCGTCGCCAAGAAATCCAACGGGATATTATTAAACAAGTTCAGAAAAAACTAGAAAGAATTGATCTTTCCACCACTAATGTAATTATTTTAGATGATCCCCAATGGCTGGCGGGAATTTTAGGATTAGTTGCGGGACAAATTGCCCAAGAATACCAGCGACCAACAATTTTATTAAGTACCAGTGAGCCACCTTTTGCTAAGGGTTCCGCTCGGTCAATTCGTGATATCGATCTCTATCAATTAGTATCCTCTCAATCCCATCTTTTACATCGTTTTGGTGGTCATCCTTTGGCCGCAGGTTTAAGTTTAACTATAGAAAATTTACCGCTATTTATTGAGGGAATTAATCAACAATTGCGACGCACAGGAATTGATTTAACTTCCCTTTCTTCCGAGATAGAAGTGGCTGCGGTGGTGACGGTTTCCCAATTGGGAAAAAGTCTATTTAGAGAATTAAAATTACTGGAACCCTGCGGGATGGGTAATCCGACACCGAAGCTATTAATTCAAAATTGTTATTTTCACAATCTTTGGCATAAAAATCTTGAAGATTTCAAAGGCAGAAAAATCGCTTATCCCCGGACAACTTTTGAGATCTGGGATAGTTCAATCGAGCAGGGATTCCCCGGTATGTGGTGGGGTCATCACAAAGACGAAATTGCTGCCGATACCCGTTATGATGCCGTAGTCGAATTAGATTTTAATACCTACAAAAATCGCTATGAAGTGCGCTTAATTGCCCTGCATCCCTATCAACAAGAATCCCTAACCTATAGCGATAAAAAAGATTTTTTAATCGACAATCGCCATCGAGAAATTAATCGAGAAGTTAGCCAATTAAATCCCCTTTTTCTCTGGGAATGTCCCCGGGATTGGACAAAACTTTCCCGGGAATATCAACAGGCAATTTTACGCGATAAAAAGTTAGTTCTTGCCTATGGTAGTCCTTTGAAAAAATCCGCTCACACTACATGGATAAACCTTGTCGGGATCGGGAAATATTTAGCTAGAACTAAAACCAGTATTTCCCGTCAACAATTACAAAACCGCTTAAACCTCAGTTATCATACCCTAGAATTAGGATTAATTTCCCTAGCAGAAAATGGCTTTAAAGTCAAGAAAAATCAAGAAAATTTATCCTTTGAATTAGTCAATCATGAGGCAAAAATTAATAAGATTGAGCAATTTCTAGAAGCGGTGGCCCTAGAAAACTTTCTCCAGCAATACTTTGCTACTGTTCCCCTAGAAATTCTGCAAACAATTCTTAATCATGAAGACTCGATCGATTTCTAGTTATAACCCTTATTTACTGATTACTGATTACTGATTACTGACTCCTAAATCCCTATCACCCTATCACCCTATCTCCTGACGACCGACTCCTGACTCCTGATTACTGGTCACTGATTACTCCTTGACCGAAGAATTTCGGGGGTTTTGCCAGGGTATAAACTTCCGTATTTTGTGCGATTGCTTGACGAATATAGAGAGGAGTTTGTAACATTCCTAGTAAACTCATGCCATCAATTAAACGTAATCCTCCCGTAGTTGTATCGCTGATTAATTCATCTACCACGTCCGGATCGGGACGAGTATTTAAAGGATGATTAGCACAGAGAGTAAAACCCCAAGGGGAACCATAACTAGGAGTGGGAGCGCAATAGGAATGAACGTAGGGAAAAACTGCTTTTAAAGTATTCACCAAACGCGCATGATACATCACCGAAGGAGGAGAAACCGGGCCAGATTGGACAACAACAATGCCATTTGCTGCCAAAACTCTTTGTAGTTTTTCAAAGTATTCTTTCGTGAATAGGGGGAAAGAAGGACCCTCTTCGATGGGATCAACCAGATCGGAGATAATAATATCCCATCGATCGTTAGTGGTGTCTAAAACTTCTAAAGCATCAGCGACAACTAACTCAAAACGAGGATCATCAAAAGTGCCTTGGTGCATTTCGGGAAGATGTTCCTTACAAGCTGCCACCACATCCCCATCGATATCGATCATCATCACTTTTTCGATGGTTTTCCAACGCAATAACTCCCGCGTTGTCGCACCTTCACCACCTCCCAGAATTAAAGCAGTTTTTGGTTCTTGGTGGGCCATCATTGCCGGTTGCACTAATGCTTCATGATAAATAAATTCATCCCCCGTACAAGATTGCCATTTGCCATCCAGTACCAAGGCTTTTCCATAGGCCCCCGATTCAACAATATACATCTCCTGAAAAGCGGTTTTTTTGTAGGCTAAAATCCGGGAAACCCCATGACTATAAATGTCCCAGGGGGTAATATATTCGTTAACCCATAGATCCGCTTTTAGTTCACTTCCTGCCATAACTAATCCTCCTTGGGGTGAAAAAGGCACGATCTACTATTATACGACAATTGACAAAATTCGATCGATAACCTGAAATGATCTCCCGGTCATCCCGAAGCTGTCGATAATCGATCGCTGAAAAACGGTAAGCTAGAAAAGATTAGCGAACAGTAAACTTCTAGCCACTAACCTATGACTAAAAACGAGACTACCGAGAAAAAGATTTTTCTCCTAGATTTTGAGAAACCCCTCTACGAATTAGAATCCCGCATCGAACAGATTAAAGAATTAGCCCAAGAAAATAGCGTAGATGTCTCGGAACAAATTAGTCAACTAGACGAACGAGCTAATCAATTACGTCGTGAAATTTTTAGCAATCTCACCCCTTCCCAAAGGCTACAATTAGCCCGTCATCCCCGGCGCCCCAGTACCCTAGACTATATTCAAGCAATCACCGATGAATGGTTCGAGTTACACGGTGATCGCAGTGGTTACGACGATCCTGCCCTTGTGGGTGGTGTTGCCCGTTTTAACGGTCGTCCCGTGGTGATTATCGGGCATCAAAAAGGCCGGGATACTAAGGATAATGTGGCTAGAAATTTCGGCATGGCTGCCCCCGGTGGTTATCGTAAAGCCATGCGTTTAATGGAACACGCCCATCAGTTTAATCAGCCAATTTTAACCTTTATTGATACCCCCGGCGCCTGGGCGGGGGTGGAAGCGGAAAAATTAGGTCAAGGGGAAGCGATCGCCTATAACCTCCGGGAGATGTTCCGTTTAGATGTACCGATCATTTGTACTGTTATTGGCGAAGGTGGTTCGGGCGGTGCTTTGGGCATTGGTGTCGGCGATCGCCTATTAATGTTAGAGCATTCTGTCTATACCGTGGCGACTCCCGAAGCTTGTGCCGCCATTCTCTGGAAAGATGCCAAAAAATCCGATAAAGCAGCAGTTGCCCTCAAAATTACCTCAAAAGATTTAAAAGAGTTAAATATTATCGATCAGATCGTTCCTGAACCCTCCAGAGGGGCCCATGCTGATCCGATTAGAGCGGCAGCCAATTTAAAAGCCGCTATTAGTGAAAATTTAGAGGCTTTATCTTTGTTAACTCCCCAACAACGGCGCGAATCTCGTTATCAAAAATTCCGCAATTTAGGCGTATTTTTAGAAGCTACAGCTTAATCAGTGAGCAGTGAGCAGTTATCAGATGTGAGTTTTCAGTGATTAGTTTGTTTTGTAGATTTGGAAGATTTCAGCTTCAGTTTAAGGGTTGCATCGACAAAGCTATAATATTGATGGCAGGTTCAAAGACACACCAGATGAAACGGGACGAGGTGCTGGCAATTCTAGAGGCACACCGAGAACAGTTACAAAAACTAGGGGTGAAATCTTTGTCTTTATTTGGTTCAGTGGCCAGGGATGAAGCTGATGCCGATAGTGATGTAGATTTGTTAGTAGAATTCGATCGACAAGGTGGTTTTTTTCAACTTCTGCAAGTACAGTATTATTTAGAAGATATTCTGGGATGCTCTGTGGATTTAGGAACTCAGGATGCCTTAAGAGAACATTTACGGGAACCTGTGCTTGAGGATCTGATCAATGCCTTCTAGAGATTGGCGACTTCGCCTTCAAGACATTTTAGAATCTATCAGTGAAATTGAACAGCGAACAAAGGCAATGACGTTTGAGGAATTTGCCAAGAATCAAACAAATATCAAAGCGGTTCTCTATGATTTTATTATTATCGGAGAAGCAACTAGAAATGTACCGAAGGAAATTCAGTCTCGCTATCCTCTTATTCCTTGGCGTTTAATGGCAGGAATGAGAAATGTTGCAACTCACGAATATTTTCAAGTTAATTTAAGTAGGGCTTGCTGAATAATGGTAAAACCCTTTTAAAATAAGACTTTTGACCTGTTAAAATCCGATGTTATACTAAATCCAGTTATTAAAGACGGATTATCTATTACCCCTATTGCCTCTCCTCATAAGTAGCCTATACTAAACGGATTTAGTATTATTCCGATTATTTCCGAGTTATTAGTGGTAAATTAATCTTACCAATTAAAAGGTCCCAAAGCCCGATCGTTGTAATCGCCACCCTCGGCAATAAAATGAATGACCATCGATTTACGGGTTAGCAGGGTATTATTAATCTTCCCACCACCATGAATTAACATTCCGTGCCAGAGAAGAATCTCTCCTTTTTTAGCAGTAAATGATTGACAGTCATAATTCTGAGCGCGCTGGTTAACATAATCTTGGTATTGGGGAATTTGAGCGGCAGTAATATTTTTAAGATTGACGGCGGGATAGTCTGGAAAAAAGTCAGTTACTTTGATATTTTTATGAGATTTAGGATAAAAAATTAGCGGCCCAGCATCGGCGGAAATATCTTCCAAGGCAATCCAAACACCGACTAAATGATTAGCAGGATGAACATAAAAAACTGCCATATCCTCGTGCAGCCCCTGCTCTGTACCGTGCAGGAAGTTGATGGAATATCTCGGTTCGCAGGATTTGCCAATAATTAAATTAACTAAATCTCTCAGATTTTGATTGTCAAAAATTGCTCGAGCAGCGGGGGAAATCTCATGAAAGGCATGGAGTCGCCAAATAGAATTAACCAAGGCTTTTCTTTGCTCGATATCTAGGGCTAAAACTTGCTCGTGACTTAAACTCGCCGGTAGATTTTCTGCTTGAATGCCTTCAATTCTTAATCCAGGGATAGCCGATTCTAGGAAAAATAAATCGGCTAATTCCGCTACTAAATTATCGATCGCCGTTGCGGGAATTAAATCTTTGACAATACAATAACCCAATTCTCGCCAATGGTCAAGGAGTTGATATTCTCGTTCGGAAATTCGCCGTTGTTGACGAGCTTTTTGCAGGGATTTTTCGGCTTGCGATCGATCTAACCAGGGTAATTCGGCAGTAGAATTGAAAGACCAGGGCAAATTTTTTAAGATATCGGCAATTTTAAGAATCATGGTGAGTCCATCTTTTCCGAGCTACTTTCGGACTATTCTAATCTATGAGTGTTCGGTCTAGTCTGTCAACAGATATATAGCGTTTTTCAGTCTGCTGAGGTACAAAAGTTATGGGTTTTAGGCACTCATGCAAGAGGCAAAAGGCAAAAGGGAAGAAAAATAGGTGTACCTCACTAGCTTAGGAAACGATATAAATTATCTGAAAAAACCCCCTAGGATGAGTTAGGAGGTTACAGGGAAAAAATTAATCAGGGTTGATGGGATTAACTGGCGCTAACTTCAGAGGGATAAACGCTAACTTGACGGCGACTTTTATCCTTGTATTCAAATTTGACCACACCATCAATTAAAGCGAATAAAGTATCATCGCCACCACGACCGACATTTTTACCCGGGTGAACTTTAGTACCCCGTTGACGGATGAGAATATTTCCCGCTTTTACCACTTGACCACCGTAGCGCTTAACGCCTAGTCTCTGGGAACGAGAATCGCGTCCGTTGCGGGTACTACCCGTACCTTTCTTATGAGCCATAATTTCTCTCCAAATGCTTTTTTGATTCTAAAAGTTATTCTTCTTCATCGCTACTATCTTCTACAACTTCAGCGACGGAGGTAGCAGCAGTGGCGACTAGGGTTTTACCGTTATAATTGATTGAATCAATCATAAAACGGGTAATTTCTTGACGATGACCGCGTTTTTTACGGGTTTTCTTTTTCGGGCGCATTTTATAAACAATAACTTTTTTGCCCCGACGATGTTGTATGACAGTGCCTTCGACGGTGGCCCCTTCGATAAAGGGTTGACCGATGCTAATATCATCCTCATCATGGATTAATAGCACTTTGTCGATGGTATGGGTACTTTGTTCATCGACGGGAAGAAGTTCGATATCGTAATAGCGACCTGGTTCTACCCGAATCTGTTTGCCACCGGTCTCAATAATTGCGTAACTCATGAATTTTCTGCGCTCGTTTTGCCGTACAGGTAGCTGAAAAAAATTCCAGCTTTTGTGCTAATGTCCTCACCTGATCCGAGCAGGAATTGACACAATTTACTATTATCTAATATCTAGGGGGCAATTGTCAAGCTTTTAGCCCACCGATTCGCTATATACTGAAAATAATCTTACGAAAAACTCAATTAAACCGTTATGGAACAGTGGGAAAGCAGAGGACACCTGTTAACCGAACAAATTAACCCAAACAGCCTAAATTTAGACCAATTAAACCCGCTCGAATTGGTGGATCTCTTCAATCGGGAGGATGCCCAAACCCTAAAAGCGATCGCCATAGCCCGGCAAGAATTGGCCTTAGCGATCTCCCTGACCAGTCAAGCTCTGGCTAAAGGTGGCAGACTCTTTTACATTGGGGCGGGAACCAGTGGCCGGCTGGGGGTTTTGGACGCGGCCGAATGTCCCCCCACCTTCTGCACTCCCCCGGAATTGGTACAGGGAATTATTGCCGGTGGAGCGGCGGCGCTGGTGCGTAGTTCCGAAGATTTGGAGGATAAAGCGGAAGATGGAGCGGCGATTATTGCCCAGCGAGAAATTCACGAATTAGACGTGGTAGTGGGGATTACCGCCGGGGGGACAACCCCCTACGTTCACGGGGCTTTACAGGCGGCAAAACAGCGGGGTGCGACGACGATTGCCATTAGTTGTGTCCCCGCCGAACAGGTGGAGATCGCGGTGGATGTGGATATCCGGTTATTGACTGGACCAGAACTTTTGGCCGGCTCCACCCGGCTGAAAGCGGGAACGGTGACGAAAATGGCTTTAAATATCCTTTCCACAGGGACAATGGTAATGTTAGGCAAGGTTTACGGCAACCAGATGGTCGATGTGGCAGTTACTAATCATAAACTCCATGACCGCGCCCTGCGGATTATCTGCAACCTTACCGATGTTAGTCGCGAGGAAGCGGCTATTTTACTGGAAAAAAGTGGCCGCCGGGTTAAACTGGCTTTGTTAATGCAGAAAACGGGACTTTCGGCGGCCGCAGGACAAGAATTGTTACAAAAGCATCGGGGTCAATTACGGGCCGCCCTGCAAGCTTATAATCAAATTGATTGATAAAAACCTATTGATTTTGACTTTCCTATGGTTAATATTTCTTCGGAAATTGCTGCGGTCGCTGTTATTTTCCTCGTCGCTGGTGCTATCTTGACTTGGAGTTTTTATCGGGCTAAACCCTACGGCCAACTGGGAATTTTAGCTTGGTTACAATCCTTGGTACTCATAGCTCCTTGGTTAATTTTTTTCTGGCTATTTGCAGCGAGAATTTATCTCAATCTAGCGGTAATTCTCTTTTTACTGGTTGCTTCCACCATTATCTATATTTATTTGGGCAACCGTTTACGCTTACTGAAAACCAATCAGATAATTGAACCGAAAGTTAACCCGGCAGTTAGCCAGTCCGTTACTCCTCTAGAAACCACGGCAGCGGTGACAGTAATTGTACCGGATGTGATGCCAATTCCCGAAGAGGATTTAAAAGTTATTCAGAGTATTTTTGGGATAGATACTTTTTTTGCCACCGAAACTATCTCTTTTCAGGAAGGGGCAATTTTTAAAGGCAATTTACGGGGAGACCCGGATATCGTTCACTCTCGCTTAACCCAGAAATTAAGTAATCATTTTGGCGACAAATATCGTTTATTTCTGGTGGAAGGAACCGAGGAAAAACCAGTGGTAATTATCCTTCCCAAAACTAACGATCCTAGTCCTGCCACTCTTGCTCAAAAAAATCTCTCTTTAGTTTTGTTAGTAGCCACCATTGTCACTAGCTTAGAAGCGGCTGGAATTTTATTGGGTTTTGATTTGTTTGGTAATTGGCAGAGATATCGAGAAGCAATTCCCCTGAGTTTGGGTTTATGGTCGGTATTAATTGCCCACGAAATCGGTCATCTAATTATCGCTAAACGCCATAATGTTCGTCTCAGTTTACCCTATTTTCTTCCCACTTGGCAGATTGGTTCTTTTGGGGCGATTACTCGTTTTGAATCTTTATTACCTAACCGCAGTGTTCTATTTGATATAGCTTTCGCTGGTCCTGCTTTGGGAGGTTTGGTTTCTTTAATCTTATTAATTGTTGGACTAACTTTATCTAATTCGGACAGCCTTTTTCAAATCCCTAGTAACTTTTTCCAAAGTTCAATTTTAGTGAGTTTTTTAGCGCGGATAGTTTTGGGCGACGAGTTACAAAATGCTGTTATATCCGTGCATCCTTTAACTGTTATCGGTTGGCTAGGATTGGTGATTACTGCCCTTAATTTACTGCCCGCCGGACAGTTAGATGGTGGTAGAATTGTTCAGGCTATTTATGGTCGCAAAATTGCCCGCCGCACCACTGTGGCTACTTTGGTTATTTTGGGCATTATTTCCTTAGTTAATCCCAGTAATCCGATTCCTCTCTATTGGACAATTTTAGTCGCTTTTTTACAAAGAGAGTTGGAAAGACCGAGTTTAAACGAGTTAACCGAACCCGATGACACCCGCGCCGGTTGGGGTTTATTACTACTCTTTTTAATGTTGGCGACTCTGATTCCTTTAAGCCCTAGTTTAGCGGGACGGTTAGGCATCGGTGGCTAAATACTTCCCCGAAATTCTTGCCATTGATTGCCGTCAAAAAAAAGCTTGACAAAAACTCAAGTCTTGACTTATAATTTTCTTATAATGGGAATCCGTGTCCGCCTATAGACCCCTGATTTTTCCGTAAAATATAGCCTCCAGCATTTACCCCTGAAGATTTAACTTTTGGAGTTGCTTAAATGTCTAACGAAACTGTCACTTATTCCCTAGAAGCTGTCCTGACAAGGATTGAGGGGAAAATCGACTCTCTGGAAAAACGTATTGACGAGAAAATCGACTCTCTGGAAAAACGTATTGACGAGAAAATCGACTCTCTGGAAAACCGTATTGATGAGAGATTTGACAAGGTAGAAGACCGGTTAACTAAAGTAGAAATAGGACAGGCCGAACTCAAGGGAGAAATCAAAGCTCTGGATGAACGAGTAAGCACAAAAATCGAGGGATTAACTGCAAGGGTTGCCTATCAGGAATTCACCAATCGAGGAATTCTGATAGCATTGGTAGTCGCTATTTTAGGAGGTGCCGCTAAACTTTTTGGTTTTTTCCCTAATCCTTAGAAGTTGCCGGTAGCCGTACCTAGTAGATAGGCTCTTCCCCAAAATTTTTCGCTCATTACCCCGATCATTCGTTAGAATAGATTCAGAATTTAAGGATAAAATCTCATCTATGAATCCCGTTGTTTTGGTGCATGGTTTTCTGGACACTACTGCTGTTTTTAAACCGATGAGCGAGTATTTAAACTATCATGGTTGGCAGGTGCATAGTTTTAATCTAATTCCCAATCATGGTTACAAAAAGTTAGAAGTTTTAGCTGGTCAGGTGGAGAATTATATCGAGAAAAACTTTGCTAAAGAGCAGAAAGTAGATCTGATTGGGTTTAGTATGGGAGGATTAATTACCCGCTACTACCTGCAAAGATTGGGAGGAGTGGAAAGAGTGCAACGTTACCTAAATATTTCTGCTCCGAATCGAGGCACGTTAACCGCGTATAGTTTACCCTTAGATGGGATTAGACAAATGCAGCCCGGGAGTCAATTTCTAGAGGATTTAAATCAAGATTGTCAACAAATTTTAAATAAAATTAAAACCACAATTATCTGGACTCCCTACGATTTAATGATATTTCCTGCCCATAGTTCCCGTTTATCGGTGGGCAAAGAAATTTCCATTCCGGTATTGCTCCATGCTTGGATGGTCAAAGATAGCAAAGTTTTAACAACAATTAAAGAGACTTTACTAGAATAGAAATACTGGTTCTCTCCAATACCCGAACAAGGTCAAAATATCACCAACAAAAAAGTTAATTATCATCAAAAAAGCTTGACTTATGGTTATAATTGTGCTAATTCAAAAATGAAACGCATCAGCGGCGGACTTCGGGATTTGTATCATTAGAAGATTATTAAACCTCTAGGTTTAATCACTTAAATTAGCAGTTTCTAGCCATTTTTTACCCATTTCAATGGGAATACCGAGGGGAGGACAGAGAACTTTAATTAATTCAATTCCTCCCGTGATTAAAATGCTTCTTAAGCGAGAATTTTTCTGGATTTCTGCGTCAACTTGTGCGACAAAAGTTTGTTTTTCAATTTCGGTATTAGTGGGATAAGTTTGGGCAAGTTGGCTGATAAGTTGTTGGATTTCTTGAGCGGCTTCGGCTAAATTTTGGGGTGTGGCGTAATTATGAATAATGCCATCACCCTGTTCAATAATCTGGACGTTTTGGGGTTGAACAATGTTGTATTTAGAGCCTTGAGTATTTTCTGACATAGGTGTTTCTGAAGTTAAGTTATCTATTAAGACTATAGCATCCATAATAGAGAATTGAACAGCGAGATCATTTTCTGCTTCTAAGGCCTGACATAGGAGAGGAATTATTGATTCATCACCCATTTTTCCGAGACATTGAGCGGCTTTTATTCGCATTTGAGCATCGGAATGTTTTAGCCTTTTGGAAAAGGCTTCAATAACTAGCTGTAAATAGTCAGGCTTGAGTGCCATTTTAGGTTAAGGCATAACGAGAACCAATTTTACCGATTGCATCGGTGGCACTGAAACGAACGCTATCTTCTTCATCGGATAAGGCATTGATTAAAGCGGGAATAGCTTCTTCTAGTCCAATTTCACCTAAAGCCTCGGCTGCGTTCCTACGAACATCTTTATTAGAGTCTTCTAAAGCCTTGAGTAACTCCGCAATCGCTGTTTCCGAGCCAATTTTACCCAAAGCCTCGGCTGCGGACATACGAACATACTCATCAGAGTCTTCTAAAACCTTGAGTAACCCCGGAATGGCTATTTCTGAGCCAATCTTACCCAAAGCCTCGGCTGCGTACATACGAACATACTCATCAGAGTCTTCTAAAGCCTTGAGTAACCCCGGAATGGCTATTTCTGAGCCAATCTTACCCAAAGCCTCGGCTGCGTACATACGAACATACCAATGAGAGTCTTCTAAAGCCTTGAGTAACCCCGGAATGGCTGTTTCTGAACCAATATTACCCAAAGCCTCGGCTGCGTACCCACGAACCTCAAAATAAGAGTCTTCTAAAGCCTTGAGTAACCCCGCAATGGCTGTTTCTGAGCCAATATTACCCAAAGCCTCGGCTGCTTTGATACGAACAAACCCATCAGAGTCTTCTAAAGCCTTGAGTAACCCCGGAATGGCTGTTTCCGAGCCAATTCTCCCCAAAGATTCAGCCGCTTTAGCGCGAATTTCGGGGTGGTTATCATCTAGTTTTTTAGAGAGGGAATTAACGGCGATTTTGGTATATTCATTAATTTTAATCATATTGTTTTCTATTTGGTGATTAGTTGTTAAAAAAATTGATTTTATTTATCAATTTTTGCCCTGAGAAATTTTTCTAATTTCTTCATGTCTTCCGGACTAGGAGTCAGGGTAAATCGAGTTACACCTGGTTCAGTTCGCATTCTATCCATATAAATTCTTAAGGCTTCATCATCTTCTCGATGGGAGAGGACATATTTTCTTAATTCGGGGCGAGACATTTGGCAAAAATCAGGTTGATGATTCATCTTCAAACTCCACATTTCCGTTAGTTAATATGATAAAGCTAAGAGTTTCACCTGCTAGTATATAAATTTCCTTGCGTTTTTCATCATAGCGAAATAGATGAATATCGGTGTAGAAATTAGACAGGGTTTAACACATTCTAAGGCAAGTAAGCATCTGTTCGGGGGTGGGTATCATTATTGATGGATTTTTCCTCCAATTTACCAGTTTATCCCTGTGAGAAGTATAGCATCCTACAGTCCTTGAGATTGAGTAGATGATGAGGACGAGGTTTTTGTAGTAGAATTAGGAATATTTTGACTATCCTCTCCAAAACTGGCTATCTCTGAAAAAGTAATAGGTGTATATCTGACGATTCAGCAAGAACCTATTGGTTTAGCAGTTACCAACCGAGTTGTTTTTTAGCATCTTCCCAAGTAATTCTTTGTCCTGATTGATCCTGTTGAATTGCTTCAGATAGGATTTCGGCAAACTCTTTGTCTTGTAAAATATCAAGAGTTTCTAACCAAGATTCAATTTGAGCGTAATTCAGGGCAACCATAATGGGTTGACCTTCTTTGGTAATAATAATAGGTTCGTCAGTCATTTGCTCAGACCATTCAACCAGCTTTTGTCCTGTTTCAGTAATGTTTAGATATTTAGTCATGTCAGCAATTAACAGTTATCAACTAATGATTATAGCAGTTATCGTTCAAATGAGTTACAGAGAACAAATTGGGTATAGTCAGGAATATCACCTTTAGCCTTTATCTTTTAAAACAATCATTCTGGGATTTAGTTAAATATTTTGACTATCCTCTGCAAGCTTAGTTTCTACTGCTTTAATCATAGCTGCAAATTCCGATTGGCGGTGTAAGTCGATATTGAGAGTATTCATATCTTTAAGAATGTTAGTTAGATTATCAATATTGCCCCTGATTTCATCATATAAGTTTACTGTCTCTAGGATACTATTAGTTTTAGCTAAATCAATTTGTTTGTATTTGGCTTGTAGTTTTGCTTTTTCGTCTTCCCAATATTTCAGGTAGTCTATGCGCTCGAAGTCTTTATAAATTCTGGCATCTGGTAAAATAATCGGGAATATTCTTTTATAAAAGTCACCATTTCTGGCAATTTCCACTAATTCAAACATACAGTTTTCTGATTTTAAGTATCTATCGCTGATGACGACGACGACACATTTCCCCTGTCCAATTTGCCGCATAAAGTTTTTGATGGAGTCTTTATAGCTGGTGTGGGTTTTATCCCGAATAATCTCAATTCCTTTAGCGGCAAAAGCTTGGACGAGTTGATTAGCCATTTCGTTGCTGTCTTCTTGCCAGTTGTAGGAGATGTAAACTTGTTGATTCATGGGTTGGGAGAGGGGGTGATAGTATTTAAGTTTGTTTTGAATTGTGTCTAGTGCTTTTCTAGCTTGAGAGAGAGTATCGCCATTATTTAATGTGACAAAATCAGGATTTTTCAGGCATTTGATAAGTTCAGTCATCGCCGCTTCTGTGCCAATATTACCCAAAGCCTCGGCTGCCTTCCTACGAACAAACTCATCAGAGTCTTCTAAAGCCTTAAGTAACCCCGGAATGGCTGTTTCTGAGCCAATCTTACCCAAAGCCTCGGCTGCCTTCCCACGAACATCCTTATTAGAGTGTTCTAAAGCCTTGAGTAACTCCGCAATGGCTGTTTCCGAGCCAATCTTAGCCAAAGCCTCGGATGCCTTCCCACGAACATTGGGTACCCCCACAAGAATAGCTTTTTCTGACCCATCAGAGTCTTCTAAAGCCTTGAGTAACCCCGCAATGGCTGTTTCCGAGCCAATCTTACCCAAAGCCTCGGCTGCGTTGCTACGAACATACCCATCAGAGTCTTCCAAAGCCTTGAGTAATCCCGGAATAGCTGTTTCCGAGCCAATATTACCCAAAGCCTCGGCTGCGTTCTTACGAACATACTGATTAGAGTCTTCTAAAGCCTTGAGTAACCCCGTAATGGCTGTTTCCGAGCCAATCTTACCCAAAGCGAAGGCTGCGTCCCCACGAACATAATCATCAGAGTCTTCTAAAGCCTTGAGTAACCCCGGAATGGCTGTTTCTGAGCCAATGTTACCCAAAGCGAAGGCTGCGTTCTTACGAACATAATCATCAGAGTCTTCTAAAGCCTTGAGTAACCCCGGAATGGCTGTTTCTGAGCCAATTTCACCCAAAGCGAAGACTGCGTTCCTACGAACATCCTTATTAGAGTCTTCTAAAGCCTTGAGTAACTCCGCAATGGCTGTTTCTGTGCCAATCTTACCCAAAGCCTCGACTGCTTTGATACGAACATACCAATTAGAGTGTTCTAAAGCCTTGAGTAACCCCGCAATGGCTGGGGACTTGCGCTTTGATAATGCACCATTTAGCTGGACTTCCCCGTTGACAAAAGACCATTTTAGGGCTTGTCTGATTCTTCTACAGAGCGATTGTCTGACTGGGATATTATTCCTACACAAGTCCCCTGTTTCCGAATCAGGATTTTCCAGGCATTTGATAAATTCAGTCATCGCCGCTGCCGCTTCTCTGCCAAAATTAAGAGCCTCGGGTGCCTTCCCACGAACATGGCCAATATTACCCAAAACCACGGCTGCGTTCCAACTAACATCCTTATTAGAGTGTTCTAAAGCCTTGAGTAACTCCGCAATGGCTGTTTCCGAGCCAATATTACCCAAAGCCTCGGCTGCGTCACTACGAACAAACACATTAGAATCTTCTAAAGCCTTGACTAACCTAGAAATCGCTGCTTCTGAGCCAATTTTACCCAAAGCTTTTACTGCATTGCTACGAACACGCCAATCAGAGTCTTCTAAAGCCTTGAGTAACCCCGGAATGGCTGTTTCTGAGCCAATCTCAGCCAAAGCCTCGGCTGCACTCCTACGAACACCCCAATCAGAGTCTTTTAAAGCCTTAAGTAACTCATTAACAACTTGATTAGACTTTGTTAATCCCAATAACTCCACCTTAAACCGTTTCGGCACATCCAACCCAAGCACTAACCCCACTGTCTGCTTTTGAAACTTAAAGTTGACTTCTCCTGCTAACCTCGCTCCTAATTTTAAATCAATCTCTAACCCTAATTTAACCACCCGTTTTGCTTGGGTTTCATTATCCAATAACCCCAACAGCAACGCCATAGGTTCCGTCCATTTGAGATAATTCAAATAGTCCCACTGTAACTGCTCATCCCTGAGATGGGGTAACTTTTTCTTTAATTCCTCAGCCGTGTAATATTCTTGAATCAGTTGATGGCGAAAAGCAATTTTATCATTACCTTCTAGGTGAATTAGATGATATTTCAGTAAATCCTTTAACCACTGCTTACTGTAATATTCTGGGAATCCTTTATTTTTGATAAATTTGCTTAATTCTTCCTCTGCTTCTGTTCGGGAAATAGCCACCTGAATCTCAGTTTTTGACTCCCCTTGGGTCATTTTCCAAGCTAACACTTGCAGCAATTCTCGCCACCAATCCCGCGATTCTTGGTAAGTAGTAACATCTGCTTTTAATTTCTTGTCATAAATTTCGGTAAAAATCTGGAAAACTAAGCCCAAATTAGCAGGAATTTTGTTCTGATTATTATCAAAAACTGAACAAAGCATCCACAAAAGCAGGGGAGTTTCTGCCAATTCCTTGAGACGATTTCCCAACTGTTTAAGCATTTCTTCGCCTTTTTCAGGCAAATAGACCTTGACAAAATCCCGCATCTGTGCTTCGCTCAGGGGGAGCATTTCCAGCTTTTTTTCAATATCTAAGTCGTCGCTGCCTAAATCCCTTGTGGTGAAAATCATCGGAATTTCTGCATACTGCTGGCGAAAGTTTTTTAAATTCTGTCGCGCAGCTTCCGAGGGCAATTCATTGATACCATCAAATAATAATAATGGTCTAAAATTATGATTTTCTAACAGCCAACTTTCTAGGGTATTACTATCAATAATTAATTTATGGCGTTTCAGGAATTGTAAAATTAAATCAAGAATTGAGGTTTCATACAAGCGTAATTCGATGAGAATAGGAATTTGAATGATTTTAGCTTGATTTTGTTGATTTAGGCGCAAGCTTTGGGTCCCTACGGATTCTTCTAATAATAATCTGGCTAAAGCGGTCGATTTTCCTGAACCGGGACGACCTTTTAAAAGAACGTGATTAGTTGCATACTTGCGTAAACCATCTAAAACAGTGAATCTTTCGGGTTTTTCTGGTCTTTCTGGTCTTTCTTGTCGGTTTTGTGGTTCTTTTTCAATCGTCTGTACCCACAAATCCCTTAGCAAAGGTGCAGTTTTCGACGGGCGTGTTTTTCCCTCTACGTCCGTGAGGGTGTAAAATGTCTCCCACTGGGCGTACTTTTCCGAGTCCGAGATTGATTTGAGATAGGGAGTCCAGTCAATCATTGATGCTGTCAAGTATTTAAATTACCTGTTGAGACGAGGAAAAAGGCAACCCCCCAACCCCTAGCAGGGGTTGGGTTGATTCATGAATCAACCCTACTATGAATCAACCCTACCTTGCTTATTTTTAATTGTAGGCTAAGAAGATTTGGTCATGACCTACAAGATAGAATCGGAGTTTCTGCTTATCTCTCTCCTGTCAGACAGGGAAAACCCCATCCGAATATAAACACTCACGCTGCCGTCGTACCTTGTTCCAAGCACTTTAGCGTATATCTGGCACGAGTTTTAAGAATTGTTAATTGATCTGTTTTTGCCAACAACTCATCTAACTCAGCTACTTCATCAGCGCAGAGTAAAGATTCTGCATTTCTCGTCACTAAATCATCTAAACGGGTTTGCTCTACGAGGGACAATTGACAACTTGCCAGCGCTTTTAATTCATCCACACTCAAACCAGAAGTGTTGAACGGGGAAAAAAGTCGTACAAAATTTGATATTATAGATAAGAAAACAAAGTAAATATACACCAATAAATGTGAATAAGCCATGCTAACAATTTTCCCAAAACTAATGAAAGAGCTTCTCAAGCCACTCCCCAAAAATGACTATCCCGCATTAAGTACATTTACTTTTGTGTCCTGTTGGATAGGTTTTGCACTGGATAAAAGTATCGTCAGCATGAGAGACTTAAGCGCACGCCTGAAAATG
>NZ_JACJSW010000142.1:0-22497 GCF_014698375.1 Microcystis flos-aquae FACHB-1344
ATAGCGTTCTATTAACCAGCGATAACTATACCAGCGCACACAGGTTATCGCTGATTCAAAGCTACTAATGTCTAGGCTAGTTAAGAGGAGCCAACTGATAGGATTAACTCCGCTATGCGGATTTTCTTCTTCAGCTAAAATTACCTGTAATTTGACCGGTTGACGAGGGTTCGCTTTCGAGTGATGCTTAGGTACTTGTATTTCAAAACTGGCAAATCTAACTGTTAGTTTAGCTAGTCTAGCCTCGTGATTAGGATTGCGTTTTACTTGCACATCTAGGGTACCACAGGCTTTTATTTCTCTGATGGATTGATGTAAATATTTAGGCTCTGGATGCCCTGACTTTTGCTTGTCTTCGAGATAGTTAACTTTTCGGTTATGAGTTCCTCGGATTAATAAATGAGAGTTAGGACTTCTTGATTGGGCAAATAAATCAAATATGTCTGCCTCACAATCTCCGATTGTTACTACTTGAATTTCTTCGGGTATTTGTTGTTGTGTTTCTGACAAAGAATCTAACCATCTTTGACTTTCTTTTTCTTCGGTTTCTCTTTTTTTGCGTTGCTTGGCAATCCCTAAATTCTTTTCTTCTCTTGCCCAGACATATTGATTAATCAGTCCTAAAGGTATTCCTGGCGCTGACACTCCTAAGGTGGTATGAACTTTGAGACCAAAGGATTTTTTATAATCTAGATAACCCATTCCTTTTTTGGCTTTTTGGGTCGTAAAGTCTAAACTTGTTGTGTCTTGCACTGCCAAAACTATTGGATGTTCTTTGATTCTTTCTACGGTACTTTTGGCTTGGGCGGCAATTATATCTGAGGGGTGAAAATAGGGGGAATTCCAAAAGTCGTAGGTGGCACTGGCGGCGGCTAGATTTCCCGAAGCTTGTGGCACACTTGTACTAGGTTGACTGGCCAAGTTTTCTACGATACTGATTAACCTTTTCTTTCTTCTGGTGTCCCCTAGGTCTGCATACTGTAATTCTTGGGCTGCCCATTTCTCCATTTTTTTGCTTACCTCCACCTTAATTCCTTCTTTCAAAACTATACCTATCAATCGTTTCCCCTTTTTTTAAGTTTCTTCTCTTTTTGTTAAGAAAGATCTGACTAATGGATAGCGACATCGAGGGGGCAGGTGGGGTGTGGGCTGTGGGGTTTTACCGCTTCTGACTCTATCTATTAGGGAGATAGATTTTGAGAGGGTTATCAGCTGCAATCAAGACATGAAGCTAGTTGAACGCCATATCATCACCAAATGCCATCCTTGCTGGTCAGAAATTGACCGAGCTGCTTTTTTGTCAAAAAAGCTCTTCAATCTAGCTAATTACCACTATCGCCAATATTTCTTGGTTGAACACAAGAAATTAAATTTTAATCAACTCTATCACCAAGTAGCTCAAAGTTCTGATTATTTAGCTTTACCAACTAAGGTAGCCAAACAGATAATCAGAAGGTTGGATAAAGCACCGTGTCAATAGTTTTCTTATCTGTGAAAGTTATTTTCTTTCTATCATCCGATAATTTCCCACCAGAGTGTTTATAATCTACAGAACGATTATTTTTGGGGAATTTAGGATAACCTTTTTTACCTTTTACCTTTTATCATACCAAATCCGTTTTTAATAGTGTGATTAACTTCCAAGTTATGGATTGTTTCTCCCCGCTCCCTGCTCTCCTGTACTTTTTAAACAAGATTTAGTATCACTATAGGTGGGAGAGAGTCACAAATATAAGAGGAATCTAAAAAATGAGTCTAAAACTTTACTTTTTGCGTCATGGCGAAACCACAGCCAGTCAAACGGGTAGTTTTTGCGGTCGATTAGACTTGCAACTAACCCCAGCTGGCGATGAAATGGCCAAGGATTTCGCCCTTGCCTATCGAGATGTGCCTTGGACAGGGATCTATTCTAGTCCCCTCAAGCGCACCATGGCCACGGCCACCCCTTTAAGCGATCTCTTAGGTATTCCCATCCACAAACGGGAAGGATTAAAAGAGATTGCCTACGGCCAATGGGAGGGAAAAACCGCAGCCGAGGTTAATCGGGAGTTTCATGATGATTATGTGCGCTGGTTAGCAGATCCGGGCTGGAATTCTCCCACAGGGGGCGAAAAAGGCATCGATATCGCTCGCCGCAGTTCGGAAGTATTAGAGGAAATCGACCATAATCACGATGATGGCCATATTTTGATCGTTTCCCATAAAGCAACGATCCGAATCATGTTATGTTCTCTTTTAGGCATTGATATCGGCCGTTATCGCGATCGAATTGCCATGCCCGTGGCCTCGGTGACGATCGTCGAATTAGCCGAACACGGTCCCCTCTTTCAAGTCATGGGCGATCGCTCTTACCTCCGCAATGACCTGCGCTCGCGAGCGGGAACCTAACCAGTCAACAGTAACCAGGGAAGCCCCGAATTTGGTCTCCTGAAAAACTATGTGCTTGATGTTATATTTTCTACGACACGGACAAACGGCCTATAGCAAAACGGGAGGATACTGTGGTACTCCAGAAAATGACCCCGGTTTGACTGCCGAAGGCATCGAAATGGCCGAGGAATTCGCCGATGTCTATCGTTCTTTACCTTGGCGCGCGGCCTACGTCAGTCCCCTACAAAGAGCTATTCAAACCGCTAAACCCCTCTGTGAAGCGGTAGGACTGAAATTAGAAATCCGCCAGGGATTACAAGAGATCGGTTATGGTCTTTGGGAAGGTATGCACCCCAACGATATCGATCGTCAATATCATGATCTCTATGTACGCTGGTTGACGGATCCGGCTTGGAATGCTCCCCCCAACGGAGAAAGGGGGATCGATATCGCCCGTCGTTCGGCGGCCGTTTTGGAGGAAATTGAACACACCCACAGTGATGGCAATATCCTGATTGTTTCCCACAAGGCCACCATCCGGATCATGCTCTGTAGTCTCATGGGTATCGATGTGGGCCGTTATCGCGATCGGTTTGAAATGCCCGTGGCCGCCGTCAGTATCGTCGAATTAGGCAGTCGTGGCCCGCTTTTCCATGGCATCGGTTTACGTTCCCACCTCAGTGAGTACCTGCGTTCTCTCCCCTGCACCTAATCAGTTATCAGTGATCAGTGATCAGTTATCAGTGATCAGATGTGAGTTTTCAGGTCACTGATTACTGTTTACTGTTTACTGATCACTGAAAATACTCCCCACTTCCCATTTATGCCCAAAATCCATCACTTTGAGCTATTACCTTCCACTAATACTAAAGCGTGGCAATTATTAGAGTCGGGGGAAAATCCGCCTTTTGTGGTGACTGCTAGTCAACAAAGTGCCGGGAGGGGACAATGGGGACGGGAGTGGATTTCTGAACCGGGAGGATTATATTTATCTTTGGCGTTAAATCTGGATTTAGAGGTGGATAAATCTGCCCATCTCGTTCTCGCTACAGTTTGGGGCATCGCTTATCACCTGAATTGTCAAGAAATACCCGTTAAAATCAAATGGCCGAACGATTTAGTCCTATTAGGGCGCAAACTAGGGGGAATTAACCTAGAAACCCGTATTCAGGGTCAAAACATCCCCCAAGCAGTCATCGGAGTGGGCCTCAATTGGTCTAATCCTGTCCCCCCCACCGGTATTAATTTACAGGCTTTTACTGGCAATAAAATCACCTCGATCGCTCAATTAACCGATGTCACCAGCGATGCTATCCTATACGGCTATGAATATTACTGTAATCACGGCATAAAAGCCTTATTAGCCTCCTATTTAGAACTTTTTGCCAATTTTGGTCAAAAGATAGTTTTCAAGGGCTATCAGGGCATAATAACGGGGGTAAGCGATCGAGGGGAATTAAAAGTTAAACTAACCTCGGACAATGCCAGTAGCGAAATCTATCTACCGGCGGGTAGGGTCAGTCTCGGCTATAATTGAGTCTAAATATTTTTTTGACTAAACTGTGAGAAGTGAGGCCGCCCTATGTATCCTTCATCGGTGATATTGAAACTTTTTCTCGGAAAATCCTTAAAAAAGAAGCTGAGTTTATGCAGTGGTCTCGGTTTAGTGATTAGCGGTCTGCTCACTCTTGCTCCCAATGCGATCGCTAATTCCGAAACTGGCAGCGAAACCCCAGTGGTGGAAAATGCCGCCCCCACTCTGAAAGCCCCCGTTATCAAAGAAAATACTAATCCTGCCCCCCGTCTGGCTATCCCCGAAAACCATCAAACCGATATGCCTACCCTTGCCCCCCGGGCCGGCGGTAAAAATAATTTTATCGATACCAGAAACTTTAACCCCCCCAGTTCCGTTGTCGTCACCGAGCGCCGCAGTGGTTGCCAAACCATCGCCCAAAATGGTCAACTGGTAGGAGGTAGCTGTAATCTGGCGGCCCGGTCCCCCCGTCGTCAGCCGGTCAGCACTGTGGCCAAACCCTTACCCCCGGTTAATCTGGCCCGGGTGCGTCTCAATCCTAATCCGGCCGTGCGGGTAGGACGGCAGCCCCGAAATCAGCCGGTTATCGCTAATAATTCCCTGCGTCGTTATGCCCCCACTCTCGTGGCTTCTAGCGCCCCGGTACGTCTGGCCGCCCCGACGGTGATTCCCAGTCAGGTGGTAGCCCTCAATCCCCCGGAATGGAATGGCGTAAAATTGGCTTTAGCCCCCGTGACTCGTGCGGAAGTGGAAGCAATCAGCGAAGCGACCACCTATGAGCGGGCCACCCGTTTAAGTCCCACGGATTCTAACCAAACTCAACGCACGGATTTACTCTTTCCCCTCGCCCTTCCCGCCCAAATTACCTCGGTTTTCGGGTGGCGAAATCATCCAGTCAGCGGTAATCGGGCCATGCACGCGGGTACTGATTTAGGCGCACCGATGGGAACACCTGTATTAGCCGCCTACGCAGGGGAAGTGGCCACCGCCGACTGGTTGGGAGGTTACGGATTAACTGTGATTTTACGTCACCTCGATGGTAGTCAAGAATCTCGTTATGCCCACCTTTCGGAAATTACTGTCAAACCGGGAGAATGGGTGGAACAGGGCGCAGTTATCGGTCGTGTGGGTAGTACGGGACTTTCTACCGGTCCTCACCTACACTTTGAATGGCGACACCTAACCGAACAGGGTTGGACCGCCGTAGATGCCGGTTTACATCTAGAATTAGCCCTCGATAATCTGGTGCAGAGAATGCAAATGGCCGCAGCCACTGACTCTAATCAGAATTAATTGGTCTTGGCTGACAACCATAGCAGTTTTTGGAGCTTAAAAACGCATCGTTGAGCTTTTGCCCAATTGATGCGTTTTCATACATTCGCAGTCTTAAGTAGGGCTTGCTGAATAAATGTGAAATGTAGGCAAGGTAAGGGTTTTGTGGCTTTTCTCGCGAAACAGGTGCAAGATTTTGAGAGAATCGTGCTTCAAAACCTGGCATCTTGAGCGGCGCTCGCGTCCTGTAGGGGCGAAGCATTCGGGCAATAACCTATCGGTGAAACCGTAGATTTTCTATCCGAATGCTTCGCCCGTACTTTTTCAGCCAACCCTAAGTAGTTGGACAAAAATAAAGTTAACTGTGGGGTCAGGAGTCGGTCGTCGGTCGTCGGGAGACGGGATACACGCTAAGATACAAATAATAAACTTGAGAGAAGCACTTGATTAAATATGACTCTAACTGACGTTGAAGTAAATCCCTCGACTCCAGAAGATTTTTTAGATTCTGAAACATTAGTACAGGTCGATTTAATGCAGCAAAAGATTCAACAATATATACAAACCCTATCAGTAGAAAATTTAAAGATGATTCTAGAATTTGCCGCTTATTTGTCAGATAAAGAAAGTGAAAAGGCAACGCAAGAAATTAGAGCAATCCCGAATATTATGGAACATTTGAAAGAAGCTGAAATGGATTTACAATCAGGTTGCCTCATTGATTGGGAAAGCTGAGATGACTTATAAAGTCCGTTTGACAGCTAAAGCAAATAAAGTTTATTCTGAAGCGGATCCAATCTTAAAAAAGAAGATTGCTAAGTGTTTAAAACTCCTTCAAGAAACACCGAAGAATTATCCTCAAATTAAAGCATTAAAGGGAGAATTTGTCTAGAAGTATCGCTTCCGCGTTGGAGACTATCGGGTTATCTATACAGTTGATGATAGTCAGTCTCAAGTTATTGTCTTGCTGATTGAACATCGCAGTCAAGCTTACCGCCAATAAATAGGGTTTGCGGCAAAAAGTTTATTGTTGAAGTCAGTCAGGAAGCGGGAGTTTCAGGCTTTGTTGTCCTCTTTTTGCACTAATTTGTGTTCTATAAAAATGGTAATGCAAGGTTTTTGAAGCTCCCAATCCTCATAGTGTTAATATTCGCTAATCTCATCCAATTGGAAAGGCAAAATTTGAGAAAAAAAGTAGAAGTTAAGGAACGCGGAGCATTCGTTCTTCGATTTCTTGCCAGACGGTAGGGGAAATATTAACAGCCACTTTTTGGCAGTCGAGAATCAGGCGATTAATATAAAAATAATGCTTGTCTATTTCGCTAATTTCTTGGCGGGTGGATAAATTAAGTAATTCAGGCGTTAAATTAAAAGCAGTATTCGAGATTTTAAATAATTGATAAAAAAATTCTTGATGTTCTTTTCTAGTTGCTTTATCATCAGGAATAATTTGTTTTAAAGCTTCTAAATCAGCGATTAATTGGAAAAAATTAACCCTAGAAACAATTCGATACTGAGCAAATAATTTAACTAACCGGACAAACTCATGAATGAAGTTGAAGGTAAAGAGGATACCAGAGATGTTGTAGGCGATCTCGGGGGCGTAGGCGTAGGCGATGATGATGCTGTGGGTGATGGGGATGCCGATGAGGGTGCCGATGCCGATGACGTTGGGGATGACTTTGGCGTAGGCGATGAAGAGCCAATAGGCGAGCGCTCTTCTTCCTACAGGTTTAATCGGACTATCAACAGAATCTTTAGTCATCTCATCTGCCCATTGCAAAATCGGCACTAATTTTTGACCGAGGGGCGTTGTAAGATAATTATGGGCTTCTTTCTCCATTGCTAATAACAATTTATCGGCTTTCCCTCGCATCAAACCCGCCACTAACAAAAACACCTCTTGCCAACGAGTTTCTGTTACATAATTCTTAACTGCTTCTTCAATCAAATCATTATCATAGATATACTGAGCCGTGAGGTATTCCTGAAGGGTTAAATGAGAAAAAGAATAGATATCTCTCGCCCGCTCTACTAAAATTCCCTGTTCAATTTCAATGGTTTTTAATACTTTTTCTCCGTCCAGATGTTGCGGAGCATTTAAGTTTTGTTTAAGGTGATCTTTAATTTGCTTAACAACTTCTCGTTTTTCTAAAAAAAGTTTATCTGCTACAAAATTCTGATAAGCAATTTCAGATAGCAAAATTTCTTCTTGCTCAATACTGAGATTTTCATAAACTAAACCGCGATTAGGTAAACGTTTTTCGGCTGACCATTTTTCCAATAAAATTCGTAACGCATCTTGATAAAGGCGACTGCGATTTGTGGGAAAAGATTGATTTTCATCATAAACTAAACACAAAAAAGTCAACAATAACGGTGTATGGGCTAACTCTTTTGCACTTTTATACTCCTCCTTTTGCAACAGTTCCCAACAATTTTTAGCCGTCTCATTTTTGCGGTCTAATTCCGAACTAAACCAATGTTCAATAAAACTTTGAATTTGCTGATCATCAAATTCGACAATTTCAATATCGGTAAATTGTCGAAGATGAGTTCTAGCAGCAGTGCGACAGGAGAGAATAAAACGATTTTTATAATGCCTATCTACAAAATCTTGAATTTTCTCGATTACATTATAAACATTAGCTGTTGGCACTTCATCTAAACCATCTAATAAAATTAGTAATTCCCCTTTTTCTAGTTTATTGCTAATATTTTTTTCCACATTGGGAAAACCACAGATTTTAAACTCCTCTTCAATTAATGCCTGAATATTAATCTCGTTTTCTTTAAAGTTTTTCAACTCCAGTAAAACAGGTGTTAGAGGATGCTGATAACTGCCTTTATTTCCCTTGAGAGCTTCTAGCCCAACTTTTCGCAAAAATGTAGATTTACCAATGCCGGGATCACCAAGTACCATTAAATATTGTTCTTGATTAGCCAAAAGTAAACCATCTTTTTTACCATCATCCCTAAAGTTAAACCGTCGCTGCTTACTCTCACGATATTTATTTTCTAAATTTTCATCATAATAATCCCTGACTAAATTTCCTAAACATTTGACATTAACATAAATTGACTCCAAATCCATCGGCTTAGACATTTTTAAAACCTTAATCATGCCGTGCCGATCCCAGTAACGTTGAGGATATTTCCGCAAAAAACGATACTTTACCTCTCTAATAAGCTGCCCGACATCTTTATTCAATAACTCATTTTTCTTAATACCCTCCCACCCCGATTTAGTGATTTGGTCAATCAAACTCTTAGCCCCTGCCATTACAATGGTTGTTTCAATTCCTGTCATAACTTAACCCCTGTAAATCCTCTGAAGCTTAGTATAAGCCAGAAAGCGGTTTTCTCATCATCAACCCAGAAACCCACTTTCTCATCAACAACCCAGAAAGCGGGTTTCTCATCAACCCAGAAACCCACTTTCTTTAAGAAAGCGGGTTTCTAATCCTTAAGCCGCTAAACTGAGAATAGCTGCTTGTACTTGGCTCTCATTTCTCAGATTGTAAAATAATGCAAATTTATCTTGACTATAGTGCCACTACCCCCACTCATCCCCAAGTAATCGAGCGGGTTGCCACTATTCTCCAGCATCATTGGGGCAACCCCTCCAGTTTACACAGTTGGGGACAGGATAGGGCGACAGTCATCGAAATGGCCAGAGAACAGGTAGCAGGGTTAATTAATGCCAATTCAGACCAGATTATCTTCACTTCTGGCGGTACGGCTATCAAGCTAAAATTGATCAGCCCCCCGGTAAACCGCCCAAGGCTGGTTCTAATGTTAAGGAGAAAAAATAAAAATTCTTGGGTGGCTATTCCCCCTTTTTCCTGTTCTAACTGATAACTGATAACTGATCACCGATTACTGATAACTGAATATGGCTTATTCTCGCATTAAAAAACTAGCAAATTATCTACGTCCCCATTGGCAAATAGTAACTGGGGGGGTAGTTGCTCTGCTTATTGTTAATCTTTTGGGTGTTTATATACCGCTTTTAATCCGGGATAGCATCGATGATTTGAGTAAATCCTTTGACTTTCAAAAAATCATTTATTATCTGATTTTAATTGTCGCTTTAGCCTCGATTATGTGGTTTATCCGCATGATTTCCAGAGTATTGTTATTCGGGATCGGTCGTCAGGTAGAGTTCGAGCTTAAACAAAAAATCTTTCAGCATTTATTAACCCTTGAACCTGCCTATTTTTCTCGGCAAACTTCAGGAGATTTAATCAACCGTGCCACTAGCGATGTGGATAATATCCGTCGTCTGGTGGGTTTTGCTTTGCTCAGTTTGGCTAATACTTTTTTTGCCTATGGGTTAACTTTACCTGTAATGTTAGCGATTCATATTCCCCTTTCAATCGCCGCTATTTCTGTCTATCCTTTGATGTTAATTGCGGTGCAGTTATTTAGTGGTCGTCTGCAGCGGCAACAGAAAACAGTACAAGAAAAACTCTCGCATCTGAGCGATTTAATTCAAGAGGATATGAGTGGTATTACTCTGATTAAAATTTATGCCCAAGAAGGTAACGAGCGCCGAGCATTTAAGCAAAGAAATCGCAAATTATTACAGGCTAATTTAGATTTAGTCCAGACTCGTAATTTTCTTTTTCCCCTGATTGAAGCTTTGGCCTATGTCAGTTTATTGGCGTTGCTTGCTCTCGGTACTAGACAAATTATAGCGGGTAATATCACCATTGGGGACTTTATTGCTCTGTTAATTTTGGCAGAAAGATTAGTTTTTCCCACTGCTTTATTAGGTTTCACTATTACTGCCTACCAACAGGGAGAAGTGAGTATAGATCGCCTGGAAACTATCCTATTAGCCGAGGCTAAAATTAAAGACAATGCCGATTGTATTCACTTAAAAAATATTCAAGGAAAAATTACCGCCAAAGCCTTGACTTTTTTCTATCCTGATGCTAAGGAACCCGCCTTAAAATCTCTTTCTTTTACCATTAATCCGGGGGAAACGGTAGCGGTCGTCGGTGCGATCAGATCGGGAAAATCTACCCTTGCTAACGCTATTCCCCGTCTTTTGAATATTGCTGAGGGACAGTTATTTATTGATGATCAAGATGTCACTCAAATTGCCCTGGAAGAGCTGCGAAAAGCGATCGCTTATGTTCCCCAAGAAAGTTTTTTATTTAGTACCACTATTGAAGATAATATCCGTTATGGCGATCCGCTGCTGAATTTTTCGGCAGTGGAATCGGCGGCCAAACAAGCGAGAATTCAGGAGGAAATCGAGAATTTCCCGCAAAAATACGGAACTTTAGTGGGAGAACGTGGGATTACTCTTTCCGGGGGTCAACGTCAACGGGCCTCTTTAGCGCGCGCTTTAGCCATCCAAGCACCGATTTTAATCCTTGATGATGCCCTATCTAGCGTCGATAATCAAACGGCTACAGCTATTTTGGAAAATATCAGCCAAGAAAGCCAAAAAACCGTGATTTTTATCTCCCATCAATTATCGGCCGCTGCCACTGCCGATCGCATTTTTGTCATGGATCGCGGAGAAATTGTCCAGATAGGAACCCACGAGGAGTTAATCGCAGTCCCCGGAGTCTATCAAAATCTCTGGCAACAGCAGCAGTTAGAGTCTAAGGTTTTACATTAGCCGATAAAATAGGGAATCTGCCAATTATTGCCGGTTAGTCAGGGAATTTAACCCGGATTTTCTGGCTATTTTGTCGATGGTTTTACATTAGCCGATCAAATAGGGAATCTGCTAGTTATTGCCAGTTAGTAGGAGAATTTAAGAAGAATTTTCTGGCTATTTTGTCGATTTAATGGCAGTAAAAGCCAAGAATCTCACTCAACACTTTATAAAAATTTCTAGCCAATTTTTGTGTTATCTTGATTTCTCGTGGCACAGGTAATGTGCTAAAAACCTAAGAGAAGTCCACTTGTACCGAGAAATTCATGCTTAAAAATCTGACTAAAACCGCTCTTTTAGCCACCGTTACCCTGATCGGTATCCCCAGCGTCTTAATTCAGCCGACAATTGCCCAAATGTCTAGTCTAGGAGATGGTATCATCTGTACAGCAACTGGCAAAACCGCCCAAGGGGTAAAACTCTATGTTTATACTTCTGAAATTGATGACGACTCGATCGACAAAAAAGAACCGGTGACACTGACAATGGTTTCCCCGGTTAGTGATGTGGTGGAAGGGCAAATTTTGGTAGTTAACAAAGACGATAACACCGTAACGATTGATAATTTTGCTGCCGCAACTCCCCCGGAAATGCAGCCGGTAGGATTAGCTGTCACTACCTACCAAGGTAGAAATACTTTTAGCGGAAAAAGTCAAGCAGGAACACCGGTTAGTTTTACCCTAGAAAACAATCTTCGCACCATTAAAGTTAAGCATGGTGGTGATTCTTTCACGGGAGTCTGTCACTAAAACTACCCGAAGAGGGGTTAAAAGTTTTGTTAGTCCTCTTTAACTTGAGCATCTCAAAAGCTGGTTGTTATATTAACCCAGCTTTTTGAATTATAATTAGTTATCTTTTAGCGACAATGAACAAGAATCAACTTTTAAGCGAACCTTTTTTACAATTACCCACCGAAACATCAATACAAGTGGTTTGGTTTACGGAATTTTTTGGCGCTCGTCCTCAGGTGCGCTACGGGGAAAAACTAGAGAAAATAGTCCCCGCTCGCACTAGCAAATTAACTAGAGTTAGAGAAGATGCTCAATCGAGAACCGTTGAAGCTTATCAATCTTTAACCCCTCGAGAAATCTGGCGACATCAGTCCGAAATTACTGATTTAAATCCCGGGGAAAGGATTCCCTATCAAGTCACCATTTTTCAGGAAAATACAGCGATTAGAAGTGATATTTATACCCTTACCCCAAGACCAAAAAAAGGAACTAATCTCAAAATTCTGCTCACTTCCGATCATCAATTAATGCCCATGACTGCCGCTAATTTGCAAAAAGTTAGCGAAACTATTGGACAGATAGATGCAGTTTTTTTAGCAGGAGATTTAGTTAATATACCCGATCGAGCTTCCGAATGGTTTGATGATAGTCGCGGTGGGGCATTCTTTCCCTGTTTACAAGGTCGTGCTAATTATACTCTTACAAAGAATGGTATTCAGACTATTTATAAAGGGGGAGAAATTATTCAAAATGCACCCTTATTTACTGCCATTGGTAATCATGAAGTTATGGGCAGATTTTCTAATTCCAGAGGTTTAAATGAACAGTTTGAAGATGCTATACCTCAATTTATTGCTAAACAACTAGCAGAGGATACAGCAGTAATTAATGAAAACTGGTTAAAAAATAATGCTTTCAACACAGAAACCTACGAAGAAATTTTTTCTTTGCCTCAAAATAAATATTATTCTCTAACCTTTGGCGATATTCGTTTAGTGGTTTTATATGTTACTAATATCTGGAGAAATCCCAATTTAGAACCCAGTGCAAGGGGAAGATATTACGAAAATCAAAGAGATTTAGATCGACCCGACCGCTGGGGTTACGGTCAGCATATTTTTGAGCCAATTGCTCAGGGTAGTCCTCAATATCAATGGTTAGAAAAAGAGTTAAATAGTCGAGAATTTCAAGAGGCTAAATATAAAGTAGTTATGTTTCATCATCCTCCCCATACCCTAGGGGTCAATATCGTTCCACCCTACACCAATCCCGTGCCGAAAATTCAACGGGATACCACGGGAAAAGTTACATCAGTACGTTATGATTATCCCCAAGAAAATGATTATATTATTCGTGATCTAATTCCCTTATTAGAATCAGCCAAGGTTAATTTGGTTTTTTATGGTCATTCTCATTTATGGAATCGTTTTCTTGGTCCTAAGGGTATGAATTTTCTCGAATCTTCTAACGTTGGCAATAGTTATAGTGCTTATTTAGGTGATAAAAAACGTCCTGTACCCCTCGATAGAAATTATGCAGCCATCGGTAATCCTAATGGATTACAAGCAATTATCCCGAATATTGCTCCTCTAGTGGATTGGGTTAATCAACCTTTACCCTATATTGCCAGTAATGATCTGACGGTTTTTAGCATTTTAGATACAGAAAAAGGAACCGTGAGCAGTTATCGTTTTGATACTCGTTATCCTGACTCCGAGGTAATTAAATTTGATGAATTTGACCTTTTTAGCATAGGTGAAGTATAATAAAATTAAAAAGTGCTGGTTAAATAGATTCTCTTGGGGTTAATTGTATGACTACTGTTACTAGCAATGATATTCAAGAATTGAAAGACTTACTCTCGGCAATGCGACAGGAAAACCGCGAGCAGATGATTTCCCTGCGAGAAGAAACCCGCGAGCAAATGATTTCCCTGCGAGAAGAAACCCGCGAGCAAATGACTTCCCTGCGAGAAGAAACCCGCGAGCAAATTGATACGCTAAAGGAAGATAATCGCAAACAACTAGAAACCCTGAGAGAAGAAAATAACAAGCAATTTGTTAACCTACACAAAGAAATAACGGAAGTGAAAATTATAACGGCTAAAATTGAAGGAACAATTCAATCCCAAGCAGTATTAACCCAAAAAATTCCCGATTTAATCGAGAAAGTTGGGGAATTAAAAAACTGGAAACAAATAGCTATTGTCGCTATCACTGCTTTTACCAGTGCCACAATTACTTGGTTTATTCGAGGAGGAAATTTGAAACCTTAAAGTCTGGCATTTTTCTCAATTCCTAATTGGTGCATTTCCAGAATAATCGGTTTCAGGGTTTCTCCGAAAGCGGTTAAAGAATATTCAACTTTAGGAGGAATTTCTGGATAAACTTCTCGGTGAATCAGTCCATCTAACTCTAATTCCCTCAGTTGTTGGGTGAGAACTTTTTGACTAATGGGACTTAAACAAATTTTAAGCCCAAACAAAGCCGAAACTGGCTTGATAAGCGGCAAACACATCCCGATTCTCGGTCAGCCACCTAAAGAAACGAAAAGACATCGCTGTCCGAAAAGCTTCCAAAGCTTCCACAAAAGTGTTTAAAGGTCGATTCGTCCACCGCCTTTGCAGTCCCCCAGTTAACTTATGCCACAGGATAAATGTATAGGCACAAAACACCAAGATAAAATAAAGTGATGTAATCGGTTATAAACTACTCCGACGGCATTATTGGCCATTTGAGGGAGGTTTTTCCTCTCACTTTCCCCTAATAATCCTCCTAAATACTGTCTGAACCCATTTTTTTGCGCTTCGCTCTTGAAGCAGTTGTCAAAACGTCCACACCATCGGTGAAAACAGGGAGGCATCGCGACTGGGGTTGTCTCTTTCATCGCTGCTCTCTCAACGTCAAGTGCTTACTCTATAACGATTATGCTCTATTATACTCTTGTTGATCGTTTAAGTTTCACTAGGATAAATTGATCTCTAATAACCCCGGTGGTGGCGCAATCTCGATGCGTGCCGCTTTCAGATCCACCAGTGGAACAATTTCTTTGACAAAGGGGACCAGGGCCGTGGCCTCTGAGTCGGAGGATGGACTTTTTTTCTTGACGGAAGCTAGATTTGCTTCTAGTTGCACTGCTAAAATGTCATTACCCGCCCACAAAATATCTACTACAACCCCGATTTTTTCTCCTGTCAGGTGATGATAAACTTCTAAGTTTACTAGCTCACTAACATGATATTCATCCGCTTTTAGGCGAGGTTTTTCTAGTTTATTCGCCCATAATTTATATCCGCGCAAAGCTTCGGCCTGTTCCCGATTTTCAACCCCCTCTAACTTGATAACATAAACATTTTTGCCCGGTAGCTCACGTCCCCTGAGCAGAGTAATTTCTCGGATTTCTCCCCCCTGGGGTCCTTGTATTCCCCTCATCCCTCGCTTCTGAAAACGTTCGGGAAAATCTGATACCGATAAAACTCGCAATTCTCCCTCCAGTCCCTGGGGTGCTACTATTGTCCCAATTTCTAGCCAATTTTCTTCCATTGTCTCGATATTTTTTGCTATAGCTTTCCCTAGTATATAGCCTTTTTTGTCTCGCTCCTAGATTTTAAAAGTCTTGGTAAGCTAAAATTTTTAGTTGACCTCTACTCCTGACCATTTTTTGACTTTTTACTGGTGACTTTTTACTGAATTATGACTATTTGGCAAGCGGATTTTTATAAATCTTCATCTTCTTCCCCTCTTGGCACAGTCTGGCAATTGTTAATTTCCGATCCTCTCGGTCATCTTATCTATGAAAATTCCTGTCCCCAATCCCAAGCTAATAGCGACTGGTTAACCCAACAGTTACAGCAAGCTTGTCAAGTCTCCTCCCCAGAAATTATCCAAGTTTTTCGCCCCCAATGCGCCAATTTATTTCTCCTCGCTGGTCAGAATTTACAGATCAAAATCCAGTTAACCCGTCACGTTAACGCCCTGAAAAAACAGCTAGAATTGCGGCAAATCCCCATAAATATCGACTCTCCTCCACCACAACCCGTACCCGACCAATTTTTAGGTCAAGAGTGGCGTTTTGCTCGTTTTCCCGCCGTTGATTTAGTTGACTTTTTTGGCGATCGCCGAATACCGATTCTTTCCCTACCAGAGGCCTTTTACCCTTTAAAACTAGGTTTAGCCTCCACTTTAATGATCCCCGGTGTGGTTATTACCGGTGGTAAAAAATCTCTGGCGATCGCTCGTTGGTTAGGGGAAATTAACCCGGTATTTATCGATCATATTCCCACAGAAACGGGGCGATCGGGCGGTTTAGTCTTGGAATCGGGTCTAAATGAGCGTTGGATTTTCCTGACCTACGAAGATGAAGAAGTGGCCCAGGCAGCCAATGCTTATCAAGCAACCAAAGAGGAAAGCCAAGGTTTGCACTTTCTTCTCATACAACCAGACGATTCCAGTCGCACTTTTACCGGCTTTTGGCTACTGAAGCAGGTTTAACCCCCAAGCTGTCCCCAAGAGGCAGAGAATGCCAGCTAAACCCGCTAAAGGTTGGTTATATATACCTTTAACCCAAGCTAACCCAGAATCGCTGTAAGACATCAATTCGGCACTGTCTAGCAAGGCCAATCCCCATACCCAACCGCCATGAAGTCCCCAAGCTAATCCTAAACTACCATGATCGATCGCCCGCGCCCAGACCAGAACCATCCCCATCAGAAATAAACCGGGTAGTTGCGGCAGCGTTTGCTGACGTTCCCAAAGCAGATGCAGCAGGGCAAAAATTAGGCTAGAAATGGCTCCCGCCACCCAAAAACCGTATTCTTGGCTTAATTGGCTCCAAAAGATGCCCCGAAAGATTAATTCCTCGGTAATACCCACCCAGAGGGCCACTATCAACAGGGGTAAACTCAAGGCAAAAGCGCGAGTGAGGTTTTTGGGCTGCCAATGTACCCAGGCCAAAATCCCCTCCAGAAAAAAAATTATCCCTAATCCCACCACTGCCAGGATTAATCCTTTGCTTAGGGAGATAAATAGGGAAAATGACCAAATTAATCCGTAATTATGGAGGCTGCTCCCCTCTATCTTCAATAATCCCCAGATAACTAAGGGAGCCAAAACGTAAAGAGAGGCCACCAGTGGCAATTTTTGGTCAGGTTTTGTCCCTTGCAGCGGTTGCCATCCCAAACGACTCCCTAAAACAATGGCAATGGGCAGCCAGAGAATTAACCAGACTAACAGGAAAATAATAATTTTTATTAAGGCAGCAATGTCCATTGTCAATTAGGTGTTATGGAAGTAGCGGTTGGGGTTTTGGGGTTTTGGGGTTTTGGGGTTTTGGGGTATTAGTTGAAATTTCCCTATCCCCCCATTTCCCTACCCCCTACCCCTAACACCCATAAAACAAACCCTCTAGGGACAGAACAATTGTGGAACTTTGCTCTGGAAAAGCCTAGCTCCAACAAAAATCCATCCCTAGGGGGTTGCGAAAAAGAAGAAAAAGTGCTTAAGGAAAACCCCTCGAGTTGATGAAAGAGGCGGTCAGGGGTTAGAATTAGGGATAAGAATCTATATTGTCTTTTTGGTCGGTCTTGTCAAAACTAGCCCTTTTGACTGCCGATTTTTTTTATCCTTATCCCTACTCCGTAACCTATTTAAGCTTCTACTGGTTCTTCTGATTCCATTTGTTTGAGGTGGATGTGCTTGTAGCCAAGTTTGATTTCAAATTCATCGCCGGGCTGCAAGTTCATTTGTTCGGTATAGGTGGAACCGATGACGATTTGACCATTTTTGTGGACACTAACCCGGAAAGTGGGTTCGCGGCCGCGGCCATCTTTAGTGCCTTCGGGATCGAGAGGAACCCCTTTTGCACCCAAAACAGCATCGTAAAAGTCGGTTAAATTGACCCGAACTTGACCATCTTTACTTTGGGAGTAGTAACCACAACGTTTTGCCGTTTCGCGACGGGGTAAGTGGGCCAACTCTTTGACTTTTTGAAGTAGAGCTTTCCCTGTTAGGGGAGTAGGAGAGATATCATTCATGGTACTTTTAAATGTCCCTTGATTTTTGACTGACTGTCAATTAAGTTTACACTGACAAATTGATCATACCAAAAATCTTGCCAAAAATGTCTAGAGGGGAATAATAAATTTTTTAAAACTGATGGTTCTGTGATGACAATCGTGCTAAGAAGACCCCAGACTAGGTAGTAAGTGTAAACCTTGTGGGGGAGAGGAAATTTTTGGTCAAGACTCTCGCAATTTTTGGTCGAGTGCGAGGAAAACAGGGGGGAGAAAGTGAGGACATAAAACCGATCAAGCTATACCTAGCAAGGAATTGAGAAACTATACTTGTGGTTGGAGTTGGCAAAAAACTAATGACCCAGAGCAGTAAATCCAGGGTGATTAAACTGTTTTCGAGCGACTTGCCCATCTATGATTAGGTCTAGATACCCACCCCTTGGCTGAACCGACCGGGGAAAATCTTAAGGATTAATTACCATTACTAGCTCCCCTTTGGCCCGTTAACATCGATTATCCTGAGTATTAGGAGTCCCTCATCCCCGTGCCGAGTATGGAAGTTTCTTTTAAAATTCTGCGTCAACGACCCAACGACACCCCTTACCTAGAAAATTTTACCCTAGAGGTGGAGGCGGGAAATACAATTCTCGACTGCCTTAATCGCATCAAATGGGAACTTGATGGAACTTTGGCCTTTCGTAAAAATTGCCGCAATACAATTTGTGGCAGCTGTGCGATGAAAATTAACGGTCGTTCGGCCTTGGCTTGTCAAAAAAATATCGCCAGTGAATTAAACCATTGTAGCCAAAAAGATGCCGGAGAAATTCCCGAAATCACGATCGCACCCCTGGGTAATTTACCGATTATCCTGGATTTAATCGTCAATATGCAACCGTTTTGGGACGATTTAGAAAGAGTTGAACCTTATATCAGTAGTCAAGCACGCACCATTCCCGAACGAGAATTTCTGCAAACTCCAGAAGAAAGAGCCAATCTCAATCAGATGGGTAACTGCATTATGTGCGGGGCCTGTTATTCGGAATGTAATGCTAAGCAAGTGAATCCCGATTTTGTCGGTCCCCACGCTTTAGCAAAAGCGCAGCGCACCCTAGCAGATTCCCGCGATGGTAATCAGGAAAGTCGCCTAGAACTTTATCATCAAGGCACCGCCGGGGTTTGGGGTTGTACCCGTTGCTATTTCTGTAATGCGGTTTGTCCCATGGAAGTGGCCCCCATGGATCAAATCGGTAAAATTAAACAGGAAATACTCGCTCGCAAGTCGGACGATAGTAGTCGTCCCATTCGTCACCGGAAAGTTTTAGTGGAATTAGTCAAAGCAGGGGGATGGGTTGATGAACGCAAATTCGGCCTCTATGTGGTGGGCAATTATTGGCGCGATTTACAGGGTTTATTAAGTATTGCCCCCTTGGGATTGCGGATGATTGCTAAGGGTAAATTTCCCACTTCCTTTGAAGCTTCCGAGGGAACCGAGGAGGTGAGAGGTTTAATTACTGCCATTCAAAATTCTCGCTCTTGATCACCCTCGATAGTTAGAGTAATTTTGAGATGATTATGATCTATATTCTATTTGACTGGAGAACTCATTATCATGTTCGATCGAGATAGTATCCGTGGTTTTTCTGCCCTAATCACCCTTGTGGGAGTCGCTTCTAGTTTGGGTTTTAGCTTCAACGCACCGGCTTTCTCCCAAGCTACCTCTAACAATTTACCATTACTCTTAGCCCAAAAAAGCGAAAAGGTGCGAGTAGCGGTTTTAGACTTCGATTATAGCGGTCTCAGTAATCCCCAGTGGCTAACATTTCTCAATGGTGGAGCCAGTGGTGTCAGTGATATTCTCGTCAATAAATTGGTGGAAAGTGGTCGCTATACAGTCATTGAGCGCAGTCGCATTGATGCTGTCCTCAGAGAACAGAATTTGGGGGCTTCGGGACGGGTAGATGCCGCTACCGCCGCTCAAATCGGGCAAATTTTGGGGGTAGATGTGGTGATTATCGGTTCGATTACCCAATTCGATTTACAAAAAAAACAATCTGGTGGCTCGTTTATTATTTTTAGCACCGCCAAGACAGAAACCGATGCTTTTGTCAAGTTAAATGTCCGGGCAATTAATACCACCACGGCCGAAATTATTACCACCGCTCAGGGAGATGGTACTGCCAATCAATCCGATGGTTCAACCGTGGTTTTAGGGGTTGGGGGTGGTTCCCAAACCTCCAACGAAGGGAAATTACTCAGTATTGCCACGGATAAGGCAGTGGCGCAGGTGGTGGATAATCTCAATGATAAAGCCGACCAAATCGCCGCTACACCTCGCTCGCTCCCGACTGTCACCGCTTTAGTGGCTGCCGTGGCGGGAAATCAGGTAATTCTCAATAAAGGTACGGGAGAAGGCTATCGTGTCGGTTTACGCATTTCCATCGAACGGACGACTCAAACGGTCAAGGATCCGCAAACGGGTAAGGTTATCCGTCAGATTACTCAACCGATTGGCACTCTCGAAATTGTCGAAGCTGATGGTCAATCTAGCGTCGGTCGCATCATTACCGGTAATGGTTTTAAAGTCGGTGATTTAGCTAAACCCATTCGTTAGTTATGAATTATGAATTGGGGAAGTGGGGAGGTGGGGAGATCGGTAAACTTAAATCTGATAACTGATCACTGATAACTGATCACTGATCACTGATAACTGATCACTCACGAAAATTTGAAGTTATTTGACACTCCCGTCGCACTAAGCGCTTCGGGATTCTTAGTTCAACGAGTCCACTTAAATTAGATGCCTTGCGTTATCCAACCCAGAGGTGGTTCTCACGCTTGCGCGTTACTTTTCGTATGCCCTACGATAGTCCCCCTGGCCCCCCCGACGTCGGGGGGGGCCAGGGGGGGGGACAAAGTTTGCTTGAATTGAAACGTTAGCTTCAAATACTGCTTTGTCTATTTCCTGTAAAGATTTTACATCACGAGCAGGGGGAAACTAGAACTATTGAGTAGAACCCCATATCTTTAATTGTCAAGGTGCAGATAGCGTAGTGGTTAGACTACATGGGTTTTTAAAGCGGTTGATTACCCTATCCGCTCTACTTACATGGTAGCTATTTGGCCTGAGTAGGTCAAGACCCTTACAAGAAGAAGTTATTCGAGATTTTGTCAGGAGACTGGACGCTTATTTTTAATCGTGCTTCGTGTCACTGAGCCTTTACATTGAGCCTTTACATTGAGCCTGTCGAAATGTGTCGAAGTGCTGTTTTATATTGGCGCTTGGTTTCATCCCGTCGCTTTTAGGGACGGGATGAAACCCCGACATTTGAGATAAAATTTATAATCGGAATCCCTTGGATATTCCCTAGACCAGAGCGATTAACGAAAACTATCAAAAAATGATACAAGATCAAAAACCCACGGTGATCATTACTGGGACAACTTCTGGAGTCGGTCTCTACGCCGCTAAATCCCTTGCTCAAAGAGGTTGGTTTGTGGTTATGGCCTGTCGGGATATCCCGAAAATGGAACAGGCGGCCAAGGAATTGAACATTCCCCGGGATAACTACTGTATTGAATTTATCGACCTCGGTTCCCTCGATAGCGTCCGGCGCTTCGCTAAAAATTTCCGGGCCTTGGGCAGACCCCTAACCGCTTTAGTCTGCAATGCCGCTATCTATCTGCCTTTGCTCAAAGAACCCTTAAGAAGTCCCGACGGTTATGAATTGAGCATGGCCACCAATCATTTAGGTCATTTCCTGTTGTCAAATTTGCTCTTGGAAGATCTAAAAAATTCTCCCTCTCCCGACCGCCGTTTAGTCATTCTCGGCACTGTCACCCATAATCCCGATGAATTAGGCGGTAAAATTCCTCCTCGTCCCGATTTGGGCGATTTGGACGGGTTTGCCAAGGGTTTCAAAGAGCCGATTACTATGGCCGACGGCAAAAAATTTGAATCGGTCAAAGCCTACAAAGATAGTAAGGTGTGTAATGTTCTCACCATGCGGGAACTGCACAAACGCTATCACCAATCGACCGGAATCACTTTTACTTCCCTCTATCCGGGTTGTGTGGCCGATACACCCCTTTTCCGCAACCATTACCCCTTTTTCCAGCAGTTTTTCCCCTGGTTCCAGAAAAATATCACCGGTGGCTATGTTTCCCAAGAATTAGCCGGGGAAAGAGTCGCTATGGTGGTGGCTGACCCCGAATACCGTCAATCCGGTGCTTACTGGAGTTGGGGCAATCGTCAGAAAAAAGAGGGTAAATCCTTTGTTCAAAGGGTTTCTCCTCAAGCTCGCGACGATGAAAGAGGCGCAAAAATGTGGGAATACAGCGCTAAATTAGTCGGATTGGCCTAATTTCTGATTTTGAGACTAAAAAGGGACACAAGGTAACTTGTGTCCTTGTGGAAACGGGGAGTGCTGGGACAGGGAGAAACAGTCCATAACTGGGTTTTTAAAGTTTGATTGGCAGTTAATGATACTATTAAAAACCGATTTGTTATTATTCCGATTTGACTGCAAGCTTTTGCCAATCTTGACGGACAAGATTAGTGAACTTTCCTCAATAATCACTTGATCGGTCTTTTTCACACGAGGTAAGTAACTAGACACAATTAATTGCACATATCTAACCACCTCTTGCCTTTTGCCTCTTGCCTTTTGCCCATCCTAACCAAGAAGTTAATTTTGTCCCATTACTTATATCATGGCTATCATCTACGTTAAGTCTGGTGCGACAGGTAATAGACCTCTTGCAAAAATTTTTTATGGTATAATGGAGGGTTTATCTATTTCGTCTTTGAACTTCTAAATTTATGATCTTTCCACCATTATTTTTCCACAGATACGGTTAATCAACTCTCAATACATTATTGGCACGACCAAGATATCTAGCTTGT
>NZ_JACJSW010000143.1:0-4010 GCF_014698375.1 Microcystis flos-aquae FACHB-1344
GTCAGTAAATCTGATTTTACGTCGATCATCAGATAGTTTGTAGCCTGTTAGTTTATACTCAACCGAACGGCTATGCTTTTTGAACCGAGGAAACCCCTTTTTCCCTGGTATCTGAGCATCGACAATTTTGGTAGAACCTGTTAATTGATTGCCAGGCTCTATCAGCAGCCGATTGACGAGCTTGTGAGTTTAATTTATTAACCCATGGTGTCTCTTTATTGTTAGCTAGTACCGCACAAAGTTTTTGGAGATCATTGCGGGTTGTCCCCTTATTGTCCAGACAATAACGAACACAAGAGTACGCACAAACTGAGATGTCCTAATTGCTTCATCTAGTCTCTGGTATTGTTCTGGTGTTCCGTTTTTTAACTTGGCTTCTACGACTAGCATTGATTAATCCTCGACCCTGGAGCAATTAAGTATAACACAGTTTACCTACAAATGGTAGAATTAAAATCGTGCTTCGCAGTTAATATCCTGGTCGGATTTCATCCCCCGCAAAGGTTGATGTCTTGTCGAAAAATTTAGCGGGGGCATTCATCCGACATTTAAGGTAACTTTTTTATTGTGCCAACTGCAGCGGATTTTTTCTCGGTTATGGCTATCGATTCTTTAACTAAAATCTTGCCTAAGTGGTACCAATGGGCCAAGGCAGCTAAGTGGTCAGACAAAAGTAAAGTTAACCGTGGGAGTCAGGAGTCAGGAGTCAGGAGTCAGCAAGAATTGCCAGAATTACATTTCTTAAGACAGACGAGAGAATTTATGTCCGACTACTTATAAGTTACCAGTTATCATTTATCAGTGACTAATTATCTGTTGCCAAAGCAGACTTGTCAGAATATAGTATGGAAAACAAGCATAATCTTGGCAAAACTATGTATCATCAACGACTAGCTAGACCTGAAGATGCAATAGCGATCGCTCCTCTGTGGCGAGATTTTGCTCAAAGGCGATCGGAAGCTGATCCCTCGATCAATCTGAAACCTGATTTTGACTATGAAGGATATGTGAGGTATCAGCTTAAAAAACCGCTATCTTTCGGTTTTGTCTTGGAATATGAGCAGCAAATCGTCGGGTTTCTCTTTACTTATGTTTATGATGAGACCCCACCTCCCCAGATTTCTGCTTTGGAAATGTGGGAAAATCCTTTCATTCCCCGTCGTGTGGGTGCAGTTTTGGGGATGTATGTTAAAGAAAAGCACCGCAAACCGGACACGATTAATTTGTTGATTAAAGCGGCGATCGCTAAAGCGGAAGAACTAAAGGTTAGCGATATTGACTTATTAATCAGTATAGATCAGACAGGTATTCAGGCAGTATTAGAACGCTTGGGCTTTGTTAAAGCAGCGATTCAATATACAAAACATTTTAACATATCGGAGAAGAATTTACCGAATTTACACCAGGCTCATTTAAGGCTAAGAGAAAAGGAAGTTATACCGACTGGAACAATTGTTTTAAGTGACATTAAAACCCAAGAAATCGTTAAGAATACCCAAGGAAAACCAATCTTTTTATATCCTGTTACGGATGAAGTAGGAAAGGTTTTGACGAGTTCGATGGGTTTACCGATTTATCCTCTCCCTTTACGAGAGCCGAATACTCATAATTTTGTCTTTGATGAGGCAGAAAATCTCATCTTATGTCCTATCTTACAAGAGCTAGGGGGTGCGGTAGTAGAATTTGGAGGAATCCCTCAATTTTGTCCACCTGTTTATGAACAAATAGATGGGAAATTATGCTTAAAGCAAGATAGTAATGGCAATTATGTTTTTGCAGAAGTAGAACGGGATGAGTCGGGGAAAATTAGGCGATTACCAGAAGGAAAACCACTATTTAAATCCACCAATTGATCTTTAAACTCTCCAGAAAACGGGTTTCTCGCAGAAACCCGTTTTCTGGTTAAGGCGGAAAGCATCCCCCTCTTTTCCTAGTTCCTCCTCTCCTCCTAGGTTAAGGGGTGAGGTCATAACAATCTGTTGCCAAAACCGACTTCTCAGAATATAATAGAGAAGAGTAGTAATTCATCACTCAGATTAGTTAAGATGACATTACATGACTAATAATATTGACCATGATCGATTATTTAAGGAGTTAATCTCCACCTTTTTTGTCGAATTTATCGAGTTGTTTTTCCCTCAATTGATGGATTATTTAGATAGGGACTCGATTACTTTTTTAGACAAAGAAGTATTTACCGATGTCACGGAAGGAGAAAGGCATGAAAGCGATTTAGTCGCACAGGTTAAGTTTCGAGGAAAAGAATCTTTTTTTCTGATTCATGTGGAGGCGCAGGAAAGTTCCCGCAAGTGGTTTAATCGGCGAATGTTTACTTATTTTGCTCGCTTTCATGAGAAATTTGTCTTACCGATTTATCCGATTGTAATTTTTTCTTATTCAAGGCCAAAAAGAGCAGCGATTAGTCAATATGTGGTCGATTTTCCCGATTTTAAGGTCTTAGAATTTAACTATCAAGTAGTGCAGTTAAATCGATTAAATTGGCGAGATTTTCTCAATCAACCGAATCCGGTTGCTTCAGCTTTGATGGCGAAGATGAGCATTGCCGAGAAAGAGCGAGCCAAGGTTAAGGCGGAATGTCTGCGCTTGTTAATTACTTTAAAGTTAAATCCAGCGAAAATGCAATTAATTTCCGGATTTATTGATACTTATCTCAATCTAAATCCGGTCGAAGAGATACAATTTCAACAAGAGATTAGCACATTTAGTCAACCCGTACAGGAGGGAGTTATGCAAATTACTACCAGTTGGATGCGTCAAGGTATTGAACTAGGTATCGAACAAGGTATTGAACGGGGTATCGAACGGGGTATCGAACAAGGTATTGAACGCGGTATCGAACAAGGTATCGAACAAGGTATTGAACGGGAAAAGACATTGATTCTTCGTCAACTTAAACGCAAGTTAGGGGAGATTAATCCTTCATTAGAAACTAAAATTATGGAGTTAAGTATTGATGATGTCGAAGTATTAGGAGAAGCTTTATTCGATTTCTCTACGGTTGAAGATTTAATCAATTGGTTAAATACTTTAACTGCCTAGCTTTGACGTTAGCGCTCGCATCTTCGCCATGACAAGGGGTAAGATTGCTTCGGAGAGGGAATTTCAGTTAACAGTTAACAGTTAGAAGTGAGGTCTGCCAAAGGGAATTGACAGACCGCAAAACATAGGATAGCATTTGTATAATTCTTATCAAAATACGGAGAAAATATGACTCTAGTTATTTCCCAAGAAGTGATTAAAGCAAGTGGTTTATCAGAGGATGAACTGTTGAAGGAAATTGTTGTTATGTTATTCCAACAAGATAAGATTAGCTTAGGAAAAGCAAGTGAGTTATTAGGTATTAATCAAATCAAGTTTCAACGGATGCTTTCTGAACGAGGAATTTGTATTCACTATGATGTTGCTGAGTTTCAGGAAGATATTAAGCATTTAAAAGAGAAAGGTTGGCTATGATTATTATTAGCGATACTTCTCCTCTCAGCAGTCTTGCTCTTGTTGGTTATCTGTCAATCTTAAAAGATATTTATACTAATGTTGTTATTTCCCAAGCAGTTGCCAATGAATTAGCCAATTTAACTGAGGAAGATATCCGCATTAAAGCGATAATTTCTCTGAACTGGATACAGGTTAAACAAGCCGCTAATTTGGAACTTGTGGCTTGTTTGAGCAATGACTATAATTTAGATATTGGCGAAGCAGAAGCAATCGCTCTTGCCTTAGAATTAAAAGCAGATGAATTGTTAATTGATGAGCGTCTTGGACGGAGGGAGGCTGTGCGTTTGGGGCTGTCAATTACGGGGGTTCTAGGAGTTCTTTTAATCGCTAAAAATAGAGGATTGATTGCTAAGGTTAAACCCATAATAGATGCTCTAATACCTGAACTTCCCCCATACATATATACCATAATAGCCCAAAACCCTTATCCATCAATGGATGTACCCCCTTAACTTTTCTTAATGTACCCATGTAATTTGTAACATTTCTTAATG
>NZ_JACJSW010000144.1:0-33051 GCF_014698375.1 Microcystis flos-aquae FACHB-1344
TGGTCTATTTTTCGACAATGGTTAGAGTATTTTGGTTTTAAATATGGTAAGGTTACGGTAGCAGTAGCCCCCCATAACACGAGTCAAAATTGTTCTAATTGTGGTCAAAAAGTCCCTAAATCTCTATCGACGAGAACCCATGTTTGTCCCCATTGTGGCTATGTAGAAGATAGAGATATTAACGCCGCTATCAACATTCTCAAAAAGGGACTAAGTACGGTGGGACACACCGAAACTAATACGCTTGGGGAGAGATTCCCTCTGGCGAATGTTGGATACGTCCTGCCAGATTAAGGAAACTCAGTGAACCAAGAATCCCTCGCTTAAGCGCGATGGGAGTGTCAACCCCCTCCGACAATAGTAACAATTTCTAATTTATCCCCCTCCTTGATTTCCGTGTTTTCCCAATACTGACGATGGAGGATTTCCCCGTTATATTCCACTGCAACTAACCGAGGATTCATGCCCAAATTTTCTAACATTTGCCCTAGTTTAGTTGCGGGTAAACAGGTTTGAGTTTTGCCGTTAATTTGCAAGGTTATTTCTGACATGGATTTGGATATAAACGAATCAAGTTAATCGGAGGAGACAGGAGACAGGAGACAGGAGACAGGAGACAGTATTCAGGAGACAGTATTCAGGAGACAGTATTCAGGAGACAGTATTCAGGAGACAGGAGATTATTTTTATTTATTCTTTCCACACCCCACACCCTACACCCTACACCCTACACCCTACACCCTACACCCCACACCCCACTTCCCACTTCCCACTCCCTACTTTAATTGGTTTAATAATTGTTGTGTCACCACATCGGGGTGCTGCGCTTCCATGATGGCCCGGACTACAGCTACCTGTTGCGCTCCTGCTTCTAAAACCTCTTTAATGTTACTACTATCAATACCACCGATCGCAAACCAGGGTAAAGGGCAATTTTCCCGCGCATAACGGACATATTCCAATCCTGCGGGGGTTTTTCCTGCTTTGGTGGGGGTGGCATAAACCGGCCCGACTCCCACATAATCGGCCTTTTCTTGGATTGCTTTGGCCATCTCTTGGGGATTAGTGGTGGACCGGCCGATAATTGCCCCAGGACCGAGAAATTGCCGCGCTAGGGAAATCGGTACATCCTGTTGACCGAGATGAACACCATCGGCATGAATGGCCTGAGCAATATCGACGCGATCGTTCATAATAAACAAAGCATCGTAACGGTGGCATAACTCACACAGTTTAGCGGCCTCTTCTAAACGAATGGTATCAGCGGCGGTTTTATGGCGGTACTGCACCAATTTTAACCCCCCTTTTAGGGCTAATTCAACGATTTCTAGCAGATTTTCGGCAGGAGAAGTGACTAAATAGAGGGGAGATGCTTGCAGTCTTTCCAGAGGTGGCGAGATTAATAGTTTACTCTCTAGCTGATAAACCCGATAGCGCAGCTGTTTACAGGCTATCCCTAGCTCCAGATCATAGAGTTTACCGTATTCTTCTAAAACCCTAAAAGCCTCCTGTACGCGAGCGAGATTGGCCTGCAGCAGTCCCTCGACAGTCTCCCGGATTTCTTCCCTGGGATGGCTTAAATCCCTGCCGATATCGCCGGCCGTGTCCCGATGTAGTTTAAGATCGATCGAGTGCCAACTAGCTAATTGATGGCGCATTTCTTTACATTCTTGGGCTAAATCGGGATTATCTAAGCCAAAACGACACCATTCTTCGATAATTCGCAGTCCTTCTCTGGCGCGGTCAAGGTTAGCATCGAGAATCCGTTTAATCGCCGTGGTTTCTAGTTTCATTTGCCGTTAATGTGGATGTCAATATAGCCGTCAGCCGTCAGCTAAAATATTACTATTTTTGGCCGTTGTTCGGGGAACAGTAGAGGCGGCATCAGACAACTAAAAAGAGGGATAAGAAACCCAGGCCAAGGATAATTTTAAGCCACACGGACATCCTTAAGCGCTCCTAGGTATTCTAGTAATTGCCGATGAGCCGGGTTATGTAGTGGGTAGAGATGATCGTAACAGATGGTGACGAGGGCTTGCAGATCGTCCACTAAATCCTCAGCTGCAATGGATTCCTGGGTTTGATTGAGGAGAATGACTTGGATTTTGAAGAGACGGCACAAACCCAAAATAAAATCATGACAAAAGCGACTCACACTTTCCGCATGGGTTAAAACTAGAGATTTCACCTCACCCTGACAAATCATCTTCACTAGACGCATAAAATTAGGGTGATTGTGGCTGACTCCGTCGCCGATATCGGTGAGAATTTCAAAGGGTTGACCCTGCTGATGGCAAAATTCTTCTAACGCTTTTATCTGGGTGTCTAATTGGGGTTTTTGTTCAGGTCGATTAACACGAGCATAGCCAATAATCAATGGGGTTGCTTGACCAGATTGTAAGAGATCTTCCGGTCGAAATCGGCGATGACCGCCGCGGGTACGAATTGAGGAAATTTTACCCTGTTGTTCCCAGCGCCGGAGGGTTTTAATGCTAACCCCGAGTAAATCGGAAGCTTCTCGAATAGTGATGAGAGTATTCATAGTATATAAGCTGTTAAGTATTTAAATTGCTTGTTGAGATGAGGAAAGAGGCACTCATGCAAGAGGCAACAGTAAAGGGATTGGGTTAGATTCGGCTAATCTAAGAATAAGGTGTTTAAATGCGTCTTAACTTAACCCGGTTTTAATTAAAGAAATTTATCGAGAGAGAATCGTCCAACTTTAGACAGTCAGTTGTCCACTTTTATACTGCCATTGCCCTACGCTGGTAACTATAGATGATTTGGGAAAATTAGTCATACCTCTTTAGATAGAGATATTAGACGGGATTTTTGGTCTTTCTAAAACCTGAGTTTGTCCGGGGGTTTTGGGGTGACATTTTTGTGGGAGCAAAAGGAAGTTACCTCGTTAGGGAGTTGATTGCCATCGAACTCCAGTTTTGACTGTCAAAACTGTTAAGTTTTATACATTGTACCTCTCTTGATTAAGTTTTGTAACGAATTGAGAGATTTTTTTTTGAACTAAGTAGGGAGGCACAATTATTTGTAGGATGGGTTAGCGGTAGCGTAACCCATGCGGGCGTTGGGTTTCATGCTTCAACCCAACCTACGTTCATCTTATATTTAATTCCACCCACCTACTTAGAGCCTGTTTATTTGTCCAACTTTGACCAGAAAAGCTTGGGTATATTTGTCAACTTTTGGGTAGTTATGTTCGGGGAAAACTGCTGTAAATTTGACAAAAAATAGCTAAATATTGCCGAAAAAAAGTTTTCTAAAACACAGGGTAAGCGAAGCGCATCTTAACAATCGTTAACAAAATGAACTTGATTTATGTGAGTTGCTTACCCAGAGGGTGATTCAGGCATATTTGAGGAGAATTTGCCATCTCAATTGTTAAGCAAAAATCGACCAAATGTTAAGAATTCCTAACTGTTTTGATTGACTGGTATCACTTGAAATGCCCACACAGCAAGCTGATGACCAAATTGGTCAATAGTCAATAGCGTTTGAGATGCGCTCACCCTGTTCTAAAACACTTGTTTTTTTTGAAAAGTTTCGCTATAGTTGTGTCAAGTCAAACAAAAAGTTATCAGCGAGCTTAACGCTTGCTTAACTTCTTTTGATGGCTATAGTACACACAATTAACGCTGGATAATTCAGTTATGATGACAACCAACAAATTAACCAAAACTTTTGCTTCTGGCTCCCTAGCGATCGGGGTTCTCGCCGGCGCGGTGCTTACCGCTACCAATGCGAATGCCGCGATGTTAACTTGGCTGGAGTGGGTGGGAACCCCAACTACTCCTGGTATTCCTCTTATTGAAGGGGACAAAAAAGTTACGTACGTCCCCAACACAGCAGCTCTCGACCCCTTCAACCCCATTGGGGCCGAGGCTCTGGATGATGTTGCGCTGACCGAGATGGGTGGTCATTATTATTTCACATACGATTCTCTGACACAGGGTGCCCCTCTTCCTAACAAGGGTCCCGGGGGGTCTTTCACATATACAATCGAGGTCATTGGCTCCAACAAGTCTATTGTCGGGGTTGACCTAGATTCAGACGTATCATCCAACTACGGGACTGTAACCGAGACATTTGCTGAGATATCTAATGTCTTAGTTTCACTTAACGGCTCACCGGACCCTGCATCAGGTTTTTACCCTATCGCCCCCAAGCAACTGTTGACCGTCACAAATACCCTAGTTAATACTGATCCTGGCAATGAAGGTCTATTCCAATTGCAAAATTCTTTCCATCAATCCGTTCCCGAACCGGGTACTATCCTCGGACTTCTGGCAGTGGGTGGTTTAGGATTGGTTTCCCGCTTCAAGAAACAAAAATAACAGTTACCAATGTCTTGCACACATTGATAACTGTGACGTTGAACAAGAATAGCTAAAGGTTAGATGCCCTATGGGGATTTCTAGCTTTTAGCTTTTTCTTATCGGGTTGATTGTAGCACGGATGGGGGATAGGGGATAGGGGATGGGGGATAGGGGATGGGGGATAGGGGATAGGGGATAGGGGATAGGGGATAGGGGATAGGGGATAGGGGATAGGGGATAGGGGATAGGGGATAGGGGATAGGGGATAGGGGATGGGGGATAGGGGATAGGGGATGGGGGATGGGGGATGGGGGATAGGGGATAGGGGATAGGGGATGGGGGATAAGAAACACCCAACCACTAATTTCCGCCAACCCCCGCTTCCAGAGAACGAATTAAGGCCGATAACAACCGACCCACTGATTCACATTGGTTAAGAAGGGGTTCAATCGTATCTGATGGGTTCAATCGGACTCTTTTTGATAACAGTAGATGGGTTTCTAATTCTCTAAGAGAACCTTGGGCTATGTAGAGAAACTGTAGGTATTCTTTGCGGGTTTTTCTGCCATGACCCTCGGCAATATTAGCAGGAATAGAAGCGGAAGCCCTGCGAATTTGAGAAATCATCCCGTAGGTTTCTTCTTTGGGGAAATTGCGAGTGGCTAAATAGCATTTTTCTGCCAAATCCATTCCTGTTTGCCAAACTTGTAAGTCTCGATAGGATTGTATTCTCATCAATTTCTCAGCAATTTTTTTATTATTCAACCATTAAATCCCAACCCCCATCCCCTAACCCCTAACCCCTAAACCCTAACCCCCAAGACCCCATGGCTATATAATTAAGCTTTGGGTAATTTGTCCCACCATAATTCTTGACCGCAAAAAACTGATGTCTTCTTTACTCTCTGCTATTCCCCTCGACGCGATCGCTTATAATCCCCAGGGTTTAGTACCGGCGATCGCTCAAGACTATCTTGATGCTACAGTGTTAATGATGGCCTGGATGAATCGGGAATCCCTCGAAAAAACCCTCACCACTGGGGAAGCATGGTATTGGAGTCGTTCTCGTCAAGAATTATGGCACAAGGGCGCTACTTCTGGCCATATCCAAAAAGTGCGTCAAATTCGCTACGATTGCGATAGTGATGCTATCTTACTGACTATTGAGCAAATCGGTGATATCGCCTGTCATACCGGCGAAAGAAGCTGTTTTCACCAAGTAAATTGGCAAAAATCACCGCCAGCAGCCGATACTCTCTCGGAATTGTTTAAGGTAATTTGCGATCGCAGAGACGAGCCTCATCCGGAATCCTACACCTGTAAACTTTTGGCCGGGGGAGATAACAAAATTCTCAAGAAAATCGGCGAAGAATCGGCAGAAGTGGTCATGGCCTGCAAAGATAATGATGGCGATGCTATTGCCTCAGAAGTGGCCGATCTTTTTTATCATACCCTCGTCGCTCTCGCCTATCATCAAGTCCCCCTGCGAGATGTCTATAAAAAACTGCAAGACCGGCGCCGGTAATCAGTTATCAGTTATCAGTTATCAGTTATCAGTTATCAGATTTGAGTTTTAAGTGGGTGGGTGGAATTAAATATAAGATGAACGTAGGTTGGGTTGAAGCATGAAACCCAACGCCCGATTATGTTACGCTACCGCTAACCCATCCTACAAATAATTGTGCCTCCCTACTTAGGGTTTGCTGAATAAGTACGGGCGAAGCATTCGGATAGAAAATCTACGTTTTCACCGATAGGTTATTGCCCGAATGCTTCGCCCCTACAGGACGCGGGCCGATGAAGACGCAAGGTTTTGAACGACGATTCTCTCAAAATCTTGCACCTGTGGGAGCGAGAAAAGCCCCAAAACCCTTACTTTGCCTACATTTCAAATTTATTCAGCAAACCCTACTTAAGTGTTAAGTTTCCGATTCCTGAATACCGTCTCCTGATTCCTGACTCCTGACTTGAAAGAGGGTGTAGGGTGTAGGGTGTGGGGTGTGGGGGAATGGGGAAATGGGGAGACCACTTCGTGCGCGTTGCGGGGGGAAGTGGGGAAGTGGGGGAATTTCAACTAAAACCCTTAAACCCTAACACCCTAACACCCCAAAACCCCCAACACCTTTTTTGACTTTTTACTTTTTACTTTATATTTGTGGTTTACGACTTAGTAATTATTGGTGCCACTCCTGCGGGGATAGAAGCGGCTTTGTTGGCTGTTCACCTCAAAAAAAGGGTGGCTTTAGTGCAACAGCCTTCTAGGGACAATTTAGAGGCATCTGAGGACATTTTTAGCAAGGGCTACAGCCAAATTATCCATCTCTATAAACTGCTGAATCATTGGCAAGAAACGGCCGTTTATCCCCAGTGGCAACGGTTGCGGCAATGGTTAGAGGAAGTAGATAAAACTATTAATAAACATCATTCTTTGGCAAGATTAGCCACGGAAGGAATAGATGTGATCCCGGGTGGGGGGGAATTTGTCCGGCTGCCCCATTTAGGATTTGTGGTTAACGGTCGGCAATTGTTGGCTAAACACTATCTTATCGCTACTGGTTTTTATCTGCAAGTCCCGAAAATTTTCGGCTTAGATGAGGTTAATTATTTTACCGCTCAAACCCTTTGGCAAGAGCCAAATTTAGACAAGTTGGGACAACATTTAGCGATTATTGGCAACAGCAGCATGGCTGTGAGTTTAGCGCAAATTCTCCGACGTTTAGGGAAAGAAATTAGCTTAATTATCGAGGATAATTATCTACTGCCGGATATTGATCGGGAAATCTCCCATTTAGTTACTGCCATTTTAGAAGCGGAAGGAATTAAGATTTTACCCGGCTATTGTCCTAGTCAAGTGAAAGCGATCGAGGGTCAAAAATGGTTACAATTAGGCAATCGTGTTATCGAAGTTGATGATCTCATTTTTGCTGGTAATTATCAAGTCAATGAACAGGGATTAAATTTGGCCGGGGTGGGAGTTAAACTAGAGGAGGGATTAATTAGGGTTAATCAGCAATTCCAAACCGATAATTCCCGCATTTATGCCCTAAATTTGCTCAGAAATAATTATCCCGATCCTACTTTAAATCATCGGGCTGCTTTTGGGTTAGTCAAGCATCTGCTCACGGGAGAAAAATTTAACTTTAATCCCGAGCAAATTCCCTCATTTATTGCTTTCGATCCTGCTATTGCTTGGGTGGGTTTAACTGGAAAAGCAGCCCAGGACAGCTATGGTGAGGAGGTAAAGATGATCAACTATCCAATTAAAAATATAGTCCCACAGCAAATCTGGGGGGAAACCACGGGATTTTGTCAATTAATCTACCGACAAGATGGTAAAATACTGGGAGCGCAAATAGTCGGTAATCAAGCAGCAGAAATGATTAGTATTATCAGTTTAGCTTTACAAGAAAATTTAACCATACAATCCCTCAATAAAAATATTTATGCTTGGGGAAGTATGGGAGAGATTATCGGAGAAATGACGCAATTAATCCCCCAGAAAAAATCTTGGTTAACTTGGCTAAAACAATTATTCAGATAATTAGATCGAGAAGGAAGATTAAATTATGAAACCGAAATTTATTGTCTTTGAAGGTATTGACGGATCGGGAACAAGTACCCAAGCAAAACTCTTACAAGAATATTTTTTAAAGCGAGGGGAAAAAGCAGTTTTAAGTCCGGAACCTTCCGAGGGAGTCATCGGTCGTTTGATTCGAGAAATAATGCAAACTAATCTTATTTCTATCAAAGATCAAAATCAATTTGACCGACAAATGGCCTATTTATTTGCAGCTGATCGCCATGATCACTTATATAATGATCACGATGGCATTTTTAAACTTATTCACCAAGAACAAACCCACGTTATCACTACTCGTTATTATTTTTCCTCCCTGGCCTACAATTGCAATAATCCCGAAGAATTTGCTTTTGTTCGGCAGTTAAATCAACATTTTCCCAATCCAGATATAGTTATTTATATCGATGTTATTACCGATATTTCTCTAGCAAGAATTAAAAACAGAGCCATCACAGAAGTGTACGAAAAACAAGAAAAATTAATGAAAGTTCGTCAAATGTTTATCGAGATATTTAAAGAATATAAAGATAATTGTTTACAACTGGATGGCAGTGATACAATAGAAAACCTTCACCGAAATATTATTAATTATCTTGAACGATTAATTTAAATCCATGCTTAGTACAGAAACCACCCCTAAATTCACCTACCAACCCCACTATAAACCCAATCAATTAATCTGCGGTCACGGCCAAACAGCAATTATCACGGGATGGACAGTAAAACAGTCCCTTGCTAAACATTTAAATCCCGACCAATACGCGGTGATTGGTAATCTTTATAGTCCCACCAGAGGAATTAGTCCCCTGCTGAGAAACTTAATAGCAAATCCCCACGTTAGATACTTAGTTATTCTCAACGCGACTAAGGAAGATAAGAACTCCGGTAGCTGTCAATGTTTGCTAGATTTTTTTAGTCAAGGATTCCAGTTAGGAAAAAGTGACACAGGTAAAGAATGTTGGCTAATTAATTCTTCTACCACTGGATATATTGACAAAGAAATTGACCGAGAAATTCTCGAAAAATTGCGTCAATCAATTCAATATCAACCAGTTAAATCCATCCCAGAAGCGATTGAAACTGTCAAAAATTATGCAAAACAATCCCCCTTACCAACTTGGGGAAAACCATTAACCTTTCCTATCTCAGAAAATCTTCCTTCTCTCCTACCCGGGACAAGATACGGTCATCGCATTGAAGGAAAAACTATTGCCGAAACCTGGGTAAAAATTCTCCAAAAGATTAAAACCACCGGCACAATTAGACCGACAGGATATGATGGTAAATGGCAAGAATTAATTGACCTAATGGCCGTTGTTACCGATGAACCCCCAGACTTTTATTTTCCTGAACCTAATTATTTGCCTATAGATAGAGCTTTTCTTACCGAATATATTGGACAAATTCTCGATGATTCTCCTATACACCAAGGAGTTAAATACACCTACGGTCAAAGATTGCGCTCTTGGTTTGGCCGGGACCAAATTGCACAGGTTATTAATAAATTAATCTCAGAAATTGATGCTGCTAGTGCAGTTATGTCCCTCTGGGATGTGAAAGACCACGAAAAGGGAGGTAGTCCCTGTTTAAATCATATTTGGGTGCGAGTGGTGGAAAATGAATTATCTCTCACCGCAATATTTAGAAGTAATGATATGTTTGCCGCTTGGCCGGCAAATGCCATGGGATTGCGCGCTTTACAGCAACATATTTGCCAAGAAATCAATCAACGCTCCCAGTATAATTTAACCTTGGGTCCATTGATTACTATTAGCCAATCGGCCCATATATACGATGATACTTGGGAGAATGTCGAACGATTAATCGCCACCCAGTACGATAAAATTGTCAATCAGCGCAATTTTTTTGACCCTAGCGGTAACTTTTTGATTTCTGTGGAAAAAGAACAAATTCTTGTCCAACAAACTACCCCCGGCAGCGGGGAAGTTGTCGCTTGTTATCAAGGCAAAAATCCCCTCAAATTAATCCGCGAGCTTGCCGCTACCAATCCCGCAATTATTCCCGAACATATCGGTTATCTGGGAATCGAGTTACAAAAGGCATACAATTGTATCAAAAATAATCAGCCTTATATTCAAGACCAGTAGATAAGTGGGAAGTTTCAGTGAACAGTGAACAATAAACAGTAAACAGTGAAAAGACAGTAGGAAACTTCTATTTAATACTACTCACTTAAAACTCAAATCTGATAACTGATAACTGATAACTGATAACTGATAACTGATAACTGATTACTGGTCCTTGTTTGCTGAACCAGCGCCGCGATATTTGAGAGATGAGGAGCGAATTGGGTTAGCCACCGTCGGATTATTGGTGATTTTAACCTCCGCACCGCGATATTTACCCCCTCGCTCCTTGACAGGAGCTTCGGCGACTGTTGGCTCGATATAGGTGGCGCCACGATACTTTTTCTCGCCGACGGTTTCTGGAGTGGGGACGGGGAGATTCTTCTGCTCTTCTCGTCCTTGCCATAAAAAGGTGACGACAATCACAACTGTCAAGAGAATTAATAGCTGAATCTGCCAAGGAGCTAAAACCAGACTCAACACTAAACTAATTACCGTGGCGGCACTGGCCAGATAAGCGATCTCATCGCTGGACTTCTGCCAGAAATAGGCAGCCAGAGCAGCGGTGAATAGTGGTAACAAAAACAAATAGGACATTCTGGGTACACCTTGTCACGCTAGTGAACCAATCTCCCTATATATTACCTCCCTAGCTTCGATCGGCGAAAAATATTAACTCAGCTTATAACTCATATAAGTTTTATTTTGTCAATTCTTCTTTACAATTTGTAAAAATATTGTTACATTTATTTATATGAACTAAAAGTTAAAGCAAAACAGCCAAGACACCAAGCCAGTTCAGATTGTCTCGAAGAGTATAGGACAGAAGATGATTCCTTGAGTCCGAGACAACGGCAAAAAACTTGGCCTACTAGCTTAAAAAAGTTTTCGGGGTTTGGGTTTACCCCATTGACAGATTTGCTTGAGTTCTCCTACATAACTTAGCGCTACCTCGGCTGGACACCGAGGTTTTTTATTTTGTTACAGCGTTTTCAACTAAGTCAAACGTAGGCTCTCTTCTTCTTTGTGTGATAAGTTTAGATTATCTAGAAGCGATCAATCTTTGTGTCCTTTGTGTCTTTGTGGTTCGTTCCAGTTGGTCTCGCGTAGCGAGCGCGTTGCGACCGCCAGCAGGAATGTACCCTATAATACATTTTACCCACCAAACCCAAGAGAGCCAAACGTAGATAAATTAACTGAGCTTACCTACTTAATTAAAAATTAACTTCATTTTGATGCACGGAATCCAAATAAAACTTGATTACATCTTCCGATTTACCCTGACATTGCAACTGGCCCTTATTCAGCCAAATTGCTTGGTTACAGGACTCTTGAATTAAAGTCAAATCGTGGGAAACTACTAAAATAGTAGCGTTAGAATTCCAGAATTTTTTTAACCGTCGTTTACACTTATTTTTAAAACTTTCATCCCCGACGGAAAGGACTTCATCAAGAATAAGAATATCGGGGTGAACCTCTGTTGCGATCGCAAATCCTAAACGAGCCACCATCCCGGAAGAAAGAGATTTCACCGGCGCTCCCATATATTCTTCTAACTCAGCAAAGTCAAGGATATCTTTGGTTTTTTCCTTCATTTCCTGACGGGAAAATCCCAGCATTACCCCATAGAGAATAATATTATCTTTTACTGGTAAATCTGGATCAAAACCCGCTCCTAATTCAATTAGAGAGGCAATTTGTCCCCTGACTTTCACCTGTCCCTTTGTCGGTTCCAGAATACCACAAATAACTTTTAAGAGAGTAGATTTTCCTGCGCCATTAGCTCCAATGATACCTAATTTTGCTCCAGAATTAATGACTAAATCTATATCATCTAGAACTAATTTTTTGGCCGGTTGACGATATTTACCTTCAAGAATAGAGAAGATTGTCCTTTTTAGATCGTAGGAGAATTCTTCTTGAGTACGTCTTTCGAGAGACACTTGATCGAGTCGAATTACTTCTGTCATTTATAATAAATCCATAAATAAATGTCGCCAGAGTCGGAAGCAAGTCCAACCAATTCCTAAGATGATGATCCCACCGAGTAGAGATTGAAAAATCAAACCAAAATCCGGTAATCCGGGGGAAAGGGACAATTGGCGAATACTTTCGATTACTGGCAATAATGGGTTTAATAGGAGGAATGGTTGTACGGAAGGAGGAATAATTTCCGGGGGATAAAAAATCGGGCTGCTAATCCAAGCGACAAAACAAACAATTTCGTAAAAATAGGGTAAGTCTCTGAAGAAAACGTAGAGGGTACTGACAAAAAAACCCACTCCCGTGCAAACCAGAGAAAGACCGATCACGGGAAAAATCAGAGCAATTACATTAATTAAACTTTGAGATTTCCAGAGAGTTACTATAGCCAAAAGGGGAAAGATACTAATAGCAAATTGAAAAATATTTGCCACTACCATCGAAAGGGGAAAGATGCTAACCGGCAGACGAATTTTATTTAAAATACTGCCATTACTAACGATACTAGGTAAAGCTTGGTTAGTGGAAGCATTAAAGAAATTTATTACTACTAAACCAGTGAAAGCCGCTAGGACATAGTTAACTATAGAATTATCAAAATAAGAGGCGAAAACCGTGCCGAAAATTGCCGTGTATAGTGCAGTCATAATCAGGGGATTTAACAAGGACCAGTAAACCCCCAGAAAAGAACCCCGATAGCGTCCCTTGAGATTACGTTCCACTAAAACACTAAGCAATTCGTAATATCGCCGCGCTGTTGACCATCTAGTTTTTGTCTGGAGATCGGTCATAGGGATAATTGTCATCTCGTCAGTATTCAGTGCTTCATTCTAAACGATTACCGTCAATTTTGTCTATCGATCGAGAGGGGAATCTAGTTTTTATCCAGTTCCCGATGACTCTCCCTCTCGGGAAAAAGTTCCCTTCCTAGGCCATTTATCTGGCTCAAAAAGCTTAAAAACCGCTAAAAGCCTCTTTTTTTAGGTTTGAACTCGGTTTTTAGGGACAGCCTCAGCTAATTGACCTAGACTCTAGCAGGTTGGCCCATAAAATAGACATCAGATAAGAGCCAAGAAATGCCGATTTAAACACAGCTAATCTCAGAAAAACCGGAGTCAAAAACCGATAACTGAACAACTTCCTAACAGCCAAACCAAGAATTTAATCTAATTGATGTCCCGTCAGTTCCACAAAGATATCTTCGAGGTTGGAAGGGCGACACATTACTCCAGTTTTATCGCTCAAACTGTCAAGATAGGCATTGGCATCAGCCACGGTGGGGAAGAATTTATAATCGATTTTATCGCCAACTTGTTTGATAACTAAACCCTCGCCATACTTAGTGCGAAAATCCGTTATAGTTCCTAATTCGATTAATTTGCCTGCGTCCATAATGCCAATTCTGCCCAGTTTTCCTGTGCCGTTATCCTGACAGAGAAATTCCACTTCTTCCATGTAGTGAGTGGTTAATAAAATTGTCATTCCTTGCTGGTTTAAATCGCGAATTACTTCCCACAAACGACGACGATTTTGGGGATCTAAACCGACCGTCGGTTCATCGAGAAAGAGTATTTTTGGTTCGTGAAGAAGAGCGCGAGCAATCTGTAAACGTCGTTTCATCCCTCCGGAAAGAGTTTTGGCAAGGGCAGATTTTCGATCGCTTAAACTGACATAATCTAAATAGCGATCGATTAATTCCTGTCTCTGGGGATTGGGGATATGGTGCATCCGGCCGTGAAATTCCAGATTTTCCCAGACGGTTAATTCCCCATCAACGCTAATCTGTTGCAAGACTACCCCTATATTTTTCTTCACCTGATCGCGGTATTTTTTCACATCATACCCCGCCACTGCGATTTCTCCTTGACTCGCTTCGGTTAGGGTGATAATCATGCGGATTGTCGTCGATTTTCCCGCACCGTTGGGACCGAGTAAACCAAAGATTTCCCCTTTTTCGATGGTAAAGGAAAGCTCGTTAACTACTGGGAGATTGTTATAGATTTTAGAAACGCGATCGAGAGCAATAGCGGCGGTCATAGTTACAAAAGTTAATATTCCAGCTAGGGATTAGTGTAACCGAATTAGCCCAACTCGACTCCGATTTTATCCTTCCCTCCCGCACTCACCATATCGACGGTTTGACATCCTCACAATCAGATTAGAATACAGATAAAAATTTTGACTTTGCTGGTATCAGATGCGAGTTTTGCTGCCGATTCTCTGTTTATGTCTAGGAATAGGGGAATTTTTCCTCAATCCCCCGATTAGTCTGGGCAATTCCCTTCCCGCAACCACGGCAACCCGAACGGAAACCCGTTTGCTGCTGAATTTAAAAAAAAGACGGGTTTTTGTTTACCAAGGACAGAAAATAATTGCTTCTTACCCAGTGGCGATCGGTCGTCGGGGTTGGGAAACCCCGACGGGACAATTTAGGGTGATTCAGATGGTGCGGGAACCGGTCTGGGAACATCCTTTCACCGGGCAACTGGTGCCATCGGGAAAAAACAACCCTTTAGGGGCGCGTTGGATCGGATTTTGGACCGATGGAGCGAATTTTATCGGTTTTCACGGTACACCGCAAGAAAATCTCATCGGCCGGGCCGTCTCCCACGGTTGCGTCAGGATGCGCGATCGAGATATAAAGGCTTTATTTGAAAAGGTACAAATCGGCACTTCAGTGATAGTAATCGCTCAATAGAAACAATGGGGAAAAAATGTCACATTTACGAACACTTTACCCGATGATGTCGAGAGAGCCGTCTTAACCAGTAATTTAGATAGTCAACAGTTTAAAATGAGAGAAACTAAGCCAAGAGGATAAGCGGTGAATATTATTGAACTAATCGGGATCGTGGCGGGAATATTAACCACTGTCTCTTTTTTACCCCAAGTGATTAAAACTTGGCGTTATCGTTCGGCTAAGGACTTGTCCCTAACTATGTTTATTTGCTTTTGTCTGGGGGTTTTTCTTTGGCTAATCTACGGGATTTATGTGAGCAGCAAACCGATTATTGTCGCTAATTTTGTTACTTTTATCTTAGCGGGGACAATTCTCTATTTTAAGATTAAATATGATTAAATTGACAATCCCTTGCAGCCCTCTTGGCTCACGTCAACGAAGGCAGCAGGCGGTTGGCAGGAGGCCGTGTCAACTTAAAGAATTTTGTGTTAAGATATTGATACCCAGTCTAGCATTGTCAAAATGTTTGTACTAGAATACAAAGTTAAGCCAAAACCTAATCAGATAGAAGCCATTAACGAAGCAATACGGACAACCCAATTTGTTCGGAATAAAGTCCTGCGTTATTGGATGGATAATCAGGGTGTTGGCAAAACCGAGTTATTTCGATACAACACAGCATTAAGGAAAGAGTTTAAATTTGTTGATGATTTAAACTCCCATGCTTGCCAGACTGCCGTAGAAAGAACCTTGCGGGCAATTACTCGGTTTTACGATAATTGCCAAAATAAAGTTAAAGGAAAGAAAGGCTACCCTAAGTTTAAAAAACATTCCCGTTCCGTTGAGTATAAAGTATCTGGATGGAAGCTATCAGCAAATAAACGTCATATTACCTTTACAGATAAAAAAGGTATTGGCACTCTTAAACTGATTGGTTCTAGAGATATTAATTATTATCAACCAGACCAAATTAAACGGGTAAGAATCCTTAATCGTGCCGATGGTTATTATGTGCAGTTCTGCATTAAATTAGACCCCAGAGACACCGTTAAGCCTTTAACACCTTCCCAGAAAGCCACTGGGATTGATGTGGGATTAAAGTTTTTCTTAGTAGATAGCGAAGGCCATCAAATTGATTGTCCGAACTACTATCGAAAAGCTGAAAAACAATTAAACCGATTAAATAAAAAAAAGTCAAAGAAATACCGCAAGGGTAAAAAACAATCTCGTAATTATCACAAAGCTAGAAAGCGATATGCTCGGAAACATTTAAGAGTAAGTAGGCAACGAGAAGAGTTTGTCAAGAGTGTGGCACTCCGTTTAGTTAAGTCTAACGACTTAATCGCTTATGAAGACTTGAATATCAAAGGTATGGTCAAGAATCGTCATTTAGCCCAGTCGATAACCGATGCAGGATGGTCTGTTTTTAGGCAATGGCTAGAGTATTTTGGGGACAAATACGGCAAGTTAACTATAGCTGTCTCACCTCATAATACGTCTCAAAATTGTTCTAGTTGTGGACAAAAAGTCGAAAAGTCGCTATCTACTCGAACCCATGTTTGTCCTCATTGTGGATATACAGATTGTCGAGATAGAAACGCCGCTTTAAACATCTTGCAAAAGGGATTAAGTAGCGTGGGGCGCACGCAAACTTTAAACGCTTCGGGAGAGATTCCCTCTTGGTTGGTTGGAGAAATCCTGCTTGCTAACGGAGACTCAATGAACGAAGAATCCCCGTCTCTTTAGAGCGGGGAGCGTCAACATTTAGACCAAATTTGGGGTCAAGAAACTTGACATCCTCGCCGCCGTAAACGGACGGTGATTCCCAAACCTCACGATTTGGGTTTCTGCTTCTTTCCCTTGCGGGGTTCCGCACCTGCCTTAACAGATTTACTCTGTTCTGGTCTTATGGTCGCTCTACAGACTGACACCGCAAGCCCTGCGGCCAAAATATTTTTACTAGCGTTAATATCTCGGTCATGGTGTGTTCCACAGTCTGGACAGTCCCATTCTCGAATATTTAACGGCATTTTTTCAGCAATATACCCGCAATTACTACACCTTTTAGAACTAGGAAACCATCTATCTATTTCGATGTAATTTCTCCCATACCAACGGCATTTATAGGCTAATTGTCGGGTTATTTCTCCCCAGCTTACATCAGATATTGCCTGAGATAATTTCGGGTTTTTGACCATATTCTTGACGGCTAAATTCTCAACCACAATCGTTTGGTTTTCACGAACTAATTGAGTGGTTAGCTTATGTAAATGGTCTTTTCTGCTATCGGTGATTCGAGCGTGAATCTTGGCTACTTTGATTCTTGCTTTTTCCCGATTTTTTGACCCTTTCTGTTTTCTAGAAAGATTTTTTTGGTCCTTTCGCAGTCTCCGATAATGTTTCTTAAAATGCTTGGGATTAGATACTTTATCGCCGTCGCTGGTAATTACTAGGCTACTAATTCCTAAGTCAATTCCGATGGCTTTATCAGTTGGGGGTAATGGCTGGATTGTTGGGTCATCAAATCTTATTGAGATATGCCAGCGTCCTGATGGATGTAATCTGACTGTTACTGTGCTTGGTTCACAGCTTTCTGGGATTTGTCTTGACCATCGAATAGGTAAAGGTTCTGTGCATTTAGCTAAATAGATTTGTCTGTCTTTGAATTTAAAAGCAGACTTGGTAAATTCGGCACTTCCTCCTTGATGTTTTTTCTTAAAGTTAGGATACTTAGTACGACCAGCAAAGAAGTTAGTAAAAGCTGTTTGTAGGTGTCTTAACCCTTGTTGTAAAGGTACACAGCTTACTTCATTGAGAAAGTCTAATTCTTCTTGCTTTTTCCAATCGGTCAACATTGAAGAAGTTTGAGCGTAGCCTACTCTTTCTTGTCTTTCATACCAAGCTTGTGTTCGTTCGTGGAGAGCTTTATTGTAAACTAATCTTACACAGCCCAATGTGCGCCGCAATAGCGACTCTTGTTCGGGTGTTGGGTAAAATCGAAACGAGTAGGCTTTTTCCATGTCTCACATTTTAGCATATATTTCGTAAATGTGCTAATATTTAACAGTAAAGCCGTCGTAGAACGACGGGGTTTCAGACCCAAAATTTTCGATGACTCAACCGCAAGCGCAACGCATCCTCTACGTTAGACTCCCCTGTAACCCCATTTTCCCCATCGGTGTCGTTTACCTTTCCGACCACGTTCATAAACTATTCCCCGACATCGAACAAAGGATTTTTGACCTTGGCACCGTCCCCCCCTTAGACTTTAACCAGGCACTCGATCGCTGTGTTGACGAATTTCGGCCGACCCTGCTAGTATTCTCCTGGCGGGATATTCAAATATATGCCCCCGTCGGTGGTCGCGGTGGCAATCCCCTGCAAAACGCCTTTGAATTTTACTACGCTAAAAACCCCCTAATCAAGCTGCGAGGTGCTTTAGGAGGTTTAAAGGTGACAACAGCCTACTACGGCGAATTATGGCGCAATCAGGCACTAATTCGCCGCGGGTTGCAGCGGGCCAAAAAATACCATCCCGAAGCGCGAGTTATCGTCGGGGGTGGTGCCGTCAGTGTTTTCTACGAACAACTAAAAACCAAACTGCCCATAGGAACAATTGTATCAGTGGGAGAAGGGGAAACCCTGCTAGAAAAATTCCTCTCCGGCCGGGACTTTAGCGATGAACGTTGTTATGTCGTCGGAGAAACCACACCCCGGCCGCGTTTAATCCACGAATCCCCCACCCCCTTAGAAAAATCCGCTTGTAACTACGACTACATCGCCAGTATTTGGCCGGAATTTTCCTACTATTTCCAAGAAAACGACTTTTATATCGGGGTACAAACCAAGCGCGGCTGTCCCCATAACTGCTGCTACTGCATCTATACCGTCGTCGAAGGGAAACAAGTACGCATTAATCCTGCCGATGAAGTAGTTAAGGAAATGCGCCAATTATACGACCGCGGCATTCGCAATTTCTGGTTTACCGATGCCCAATTTATCCCCGCCAGAAAATTTATCGACGATGTAGAAGAACTATTAGAAAAAATCCTCGATGCTGGGATGAAAGATATCCGTTGGGCTGCCTATATTCGTGCCGATAATCTCACCCCGAAACTGTGCGATTTAATGGTAAAAACAGGTATGAACTACTTTGAAATTGGCATCACCAGTGGTTCTCAGGAATTAGTCCGCAAAATGCGGATGGGCTATAATTTGCGGACAGTTCTGCAAAATTGTCGGGACTTAAAAGCGGCCGGTTTTAATGATCTGGTTTCGGTAAATTATTCCTTTAATGTTATTGATGAAACCCTGGAAACTATTCGTCAAACTATCGCCTATCATCGGGAATTAGAAAACATTTTTGGAGTCGATAAAGTGGAACCAGCCATCTTTTTTATCGGACTACAACCCCACACCCATCTAGAAGAATACGCCCTCAAAAAAGAAATTCTTAAACCCGACTATGATCCCATGAGTTTAATGCCCTGGACAGCCAAAAAACTGCTCTGGAATCCTGAACCTTTGGGGTCATTCTTTGGCGAAGTTTGTCTGCAAGCATGGCGACAAAATCCCGATGATTTTGGACGGGAAGTGCTGAAAATTTTGGAAGCAAGACTAGGGAAAGCCGATTTAGAATCCGCTTTAACCGCACCGATAGAAACTAAGGAAAAAGTCTTAACTCCTGCTTAAAAATTAATTTTAGTCAATCCCAAGGCAGCAATTAGCGTTACCATGAGTCTGAAATCAGGAGATGATCAAAATTCCTTTACTGGTAACTGCAAAATGACCGACCATCGCCCCCATTGGCTAGAATTAGCGGAATATATCGCCCTAGTATTAACCCTGCTTACCCTTATCGCCATGGGTGCGGGGTTTTTGCCTTTGTTCCTCCTAGTAGTGACTTTCGGGTTGAATATTCTCAATCGTCTCCGAGAAAGAACCCTACAACGTCAACGCTTAACTGAAATGACCGGTCATTTACAGGATCAGTGGGAAGAAGAAAAAGAAGCTTTATCAGCACAAATACAGTCCCTCAGTCCCGCGGTGGCCAGCGATAACGCCCGTGCGGTCGCAGAATTAGAGGAGAATATTCTCGCCCTCGAACAGTCCTACAATCAAATTATTCAATACATCAACCGTAACGCGCTGCTGGAACGCATCGAACATCTGGAAAAATCCTACGGTCGCTTACACAGAGAGATTTTGCCGATTAACGAAGAATCGGCGGATATTACCGCCACAAAAGCGGAAAATGAGCCACAAGTCACCCTACCCGCCCTTAATTTAACTCCCACTTCCACCCCCGTCGATATACCCCATTGGCATTATTATCGCCGTCTGGCCGCCCATCGGGAAATGATTACAGCGATCGCAATTACCGAGGATCAACGGTTTTTAATGAGCGTTAGTTGGGATCGTACCCTAAAAATCTGGGATTTTGCGAGAGGAACCCTGATTAATACGGTTGAAGCTCATGATCAGGGCATTTTAGCCCTAGCAGTCACCGGAAACGGCGATTATCATCTAGCGACGGGAGGATTCGATCAAACCGTTAAATTATGGACTTTAGCCAGCGATGCCAATAATCTGGAATTAAATCAAATTTTCCTCGGTCATCTCGGTTCGATTCACGGCCTAGATTTTGCCCCCCGTTGGCATTTTTTGGTTAGTGGTAGTTACGATCAAACCCTAAAACAGTGGAATTTAGAGCAGGAAACCGAAGAATTTAGTTCCTATGACAGTCTGGGGGCAATTTATGCCCTAGCAGTGGCTCCTAATCAAGATTTTATCGCCGCAGCTGGAGGTGATGGCACTGTCACCCTCTGGCAATTAGGATCGGGAGAAAAAATCGCCGTCTTATCAGGTAACGTTTCTTCGGTGCAGAGTCTTGCGATCGCTGCCGATGGTCAGATTATTGCCGCCGGTTGTGTGGATGGTACGGTGAAAATCTGGCAATACGATCGAGAGAAAAGCGGTCATTTTGCGCCAATTCGGGTGATCAATGCCCATAATGGTCAGGTGACAAGCTTGGTATTCGGAGAGGAGGGTCAATGGTTATTTACGGGGGGAACCGACGGAGAGATTAAAATCTGGTTAGCTAATTATCAACAGGCGATCGCAACTCTCAGCGCCACCAATGAGCGATCATCGCCAATTTCCAGTTTAGTTCTCAGCCCCGATTATTGCCACCTAGCGGCGGCGGCGGCCGACGGCAGCATCACCATCTGGGAAAATATCACTTAATGGTCGATCGAACTAGAAAAATTGTATAATGTAATGTCCCGGACTCGGTCGGGCCAGTTTGACCCGAAGAAAAAGTGACTGAGTTAACTGTCGTTTCTGCCCAATAGTTGTCAACCCAGATCATTACCCATAGTAAAAAATTCAGAATGAAGACTCCAACAGATCAAAGATTTGATTACGTCAAAATCGGTTTAGCGTCCCCCGAGAGAATTCGGCAATGGGGAGAAAGAACCCTACCTAACGGTCAAGTCGTCGGAGAAGTAACCAAACCAGAAACGATCAACTATCGGACTCTTAAACCGGAAATGGATGGGTTATTCTGCGAGAAAATTTTTGGCCCCTCCAAAGACTGGGAATGTTGGTGCGGTAAATACAAACGCGTCCGTCACCGGGGAATTGTCTGTGAACGTTGCGGGGTAGAAGTCACCGAGTCGCGGGTACGTCGTCATCGCATGGGTTTTATCAAATTAGCCGCCCCCGTCACCCACGTTTGGTATCTTAAAGGTATTCCCAGTTATCTCAGTATCCTGCTCGATATGCCCCTGCGGGACGTGGAGCAAATCGTCTATTTTAATGCCTATGTGGTTCTCGATCCGGGCAATGCGGGCAATCTTAGTTATAAACAACTCCTCAGCGAAGATCAATGGTTAGAGATCGAAGAAGAAATCTACGCGGAGGACTCGGAATTAGTCGGCATTGAAGTGGGTATCGGGGCCGAGGCTATCCAAAGACTCTTACAGGAAATTAACCTGGAAGAAGAAGCGGAAAGACTGCGGACGGAAATTGTCGAAAGTAAGGGGCAAAAACGAGCAAAATTAATTAAACGTCTCCGGGTAATCGATAACTTTATCGCCACGGGTTCTCAGGCAGAATGGATGGTTTTAAGCGTAATTCCCGTGATTCCACCCGATTTACGCCCGATGGTGCAGTTGGACGGCGGCCGTTTTGCCACCTCTGACCTGAACGATCTCTACCGTCGGGTGATTAACCGCAATAACCGTTTATCCCGTCTGCAAGAAATTCTCGCCCCCGAAATTATCGTCCGCAACGAAAAACGGATGTTACAGGAGGCCGTCGATGCTTTAATTGATAACGGTCGTCGCGGTCGCACGGTGGTGGGGGCCAATAATCGCGCCCTGAAGTCTTTATCGGATATTATCGAGGGTAAACAGGGGCGTTTCCGTCAAAATCTCCTCGGTAAACGGGTTGACTATTCGGGACGTTCGGTTATCGTTGTTGGTCCGAAATTGAAGATCTATCAATGCGGTTTACCCCGGGAAATGGCGATCGAATTGTTCCAGCCCTTCGTTATCCATCGTTTAATTAAATTAGGCATCGTCAATAATATCAAGGCAGCCAAGAAAATGATCCAACGGGGGGATGCCAATGTTTGGCACGTCTTGGATGAAGTGATCACGGGACACCCGGTGATGTTAAACCGCGCTCCTACCCTGCACCGTTTGGGCATTCAAGCGTTTGAACCGATATTGGTGGAGGGCCGGGCGATTCAGTTACATCCCCTCGTCTGTCCCGCTTTTAACGCTGACTTTGACGGGGACCAAATGGCCGTACATATTCCCCTCTCCCTGGAAGCACAATCGGAAGCGCGATTGTTGATGTTAGCTTGTCATAATATTCTCTCACCGGCGACCGGTCGCCCGATTGTTGCCCCTTCTCAGGATATGGTTTTGGGTTGTTATTATCTCACGGCCGAAAATCCCAAGGCCCAAAAGGGTGGGGGTCGTTATTTCGCCAGCATGGATGACGCTATTCGCGCTTTTGATCAGGGATTGGTGGATCTACACGCTTCTGTGTGGTTGCGTTTACCCGTCGGAGAAAAGGTGAAAACCAATAAACCCGATGAGGAAGTCCTGGAAACGGAAACTCTCCCCGATGGCAGCATCTGGAAATATTATCGGGAGCGCAAAACCCGCGAGAAGGATGGTCAGATAATTTCTCAGTATGTGCGTACTACTGTAGGGCGAATTATCTACAATAAGACGATCCTAGAAGCTTTAGTAGTCTAGAGAGAGATTCCCTTAGGGTGGGCATTGCCCACCTTAATTTTTAGGCTAAAGCGGCAATACATTCTATTTCCACTAGCACATCTTTGGGAAGACGGGCCACCTCCACACAGGCCCGGGCCGGGGCAGTTTCCGGGGGGAAATAACGGGCATAAACTTGATTCATCGCCCCGAAATTGGCTAAATCCGAGAGAAAGACGGTAGTTTTCACCACATTTGACCAATTAGCCCCAGCAGCGGTTAAAATGCCCTCTAGATTGGCCATAACTTGTTCGGTTTGGGCGCTAATTTCCCCGGAGACGATTTCACCCGTGACGGGATCTAGGGGAATTTGTCCCGCAACAAAGAGAAAAGGACCGGTAGCGGCGATCGCTTGATTATAGGGACCCACAGGGGCCGGAGCTTTATCAGTACGGATGACCTGATTATTCATGGGCAGGATAGTTAAAAAAGATGACATTGAATCAATTGAATATTTTCCCAGTTTTTCGAGCGCTTGCCGTTAATTTTCGCCGGTTAGGGGGTTTAATTTTGACTAAGCGATCCTGTGAGAAATAAGTCAACATTATTAAGAATCACTCAAATGGTAGCTCAAGCTGCTTAAAGTTTGGGTAGTTATCTATGTCCTTGTTTTCTTGCATACCCTTATCACCGACAGCGCTACAAACTTCTCCCCAATCAGCAAAATATTCGTCAAAGTATCTGAAAGGATATTGGCTGTACTTTTCTATATCTTCTCTGGTTGGTTTTCGTCCTATTTTTAGCGCTATATCTCTGACTTCTAGCTGTAAAGTTTTTTTAGAAACATCATATTTTTGTTTTTTAATGCGATTAACTCTACTATTTTTAGCCTTAGGAATAATATCTCTTTTAGCAAATGGATCAACACCATTTTCTAACTCTGTATGTCTTTGTTCAGCTAAAGAATGATACTGCTCAGAAATTTCAATGCCAATGTATCGTCTGTTCATGATAGAGGCAACCAGAGTAGTTGTACCAGAGCCATTAAAGGGGTCTAATACCAAATCATTTTCCTCGGTAAATATAGTGAGAATACGTTTCATTAGTGTTGGAGGTAGTTGACATGGGTGATCTACACGTTTTGAATTATGCTTTAGTCTATGAATGTCCCACCATATATTAGTTAACGGTTCTCTATCTACTGTTTTATCTTTATTTCTTTTTTTGATACATTGCTCTCTAATACAATACCATTCTTTTAAAGAAAAATTATAATCATAAATACTTTCATTACTAATTTTTTTAATTTCTGATCTACCTTTGCCTAGGCACAAAATACCATAATGTGCAGGCATTATTTGTCTTACAGGAAGACTAAGACTTTCCCAAACTATCCAATTTTGAAATTCTAAAACTCCTTGGCTAAATTCATAGTATTTAGCCAAGTATATAGGAATATTGAGGAGTGCTAGAGTTTTTCCATTCTTTAATACTCTAGCCAGTTCATTGACCCATTCAATACACCACTTTATGTATTGATTATTATCCTGACAATCATTCCATATATCATATTTTTTTTGGATATTGTAAGGAGGATCGGCAAAAACAAAATCTATTGAATTATTGGGTAATAATCGTAGATAATTTAAGCAATCATCATTAATTAGTAGATTGCTTTTAATCAAATTACTTGGTTGTTTGTATATGACATTATTAGTTGTATTTTCTAGAGGTTTTATTTTTTGATTATTGTCGATGGTGGCAAAATAATTTTGTAGATCTATATAGTACACAAATTGATATGGTTCTAACCCAAAAAGATCCTTTATTCTTTCAAGAATATCTTGAGGTATTTTTTGATGAGAATAACTTATGTCCCTCCACACATCTGACATTAATGTTCCCAATGGACTATATAAATGTTTTTTACCTCCATAATCTTTTGTCGTTTTATTACAGGAGGGACAATAAGAATACTCAATTAAAGTTTTATTATGCTTTAAAGGTGAACGGTATTTAGTAAACATCGTCAAAGATACATGGTTGTCTAACATATAGCTCTCATCCATTAATGCTTGACTTCTTTTGATAGCAACCCATAGCTTGAAATATGTAGATTTTTCTAAAAACGATATGACTTGACAGGCAATTTCTGCATTGGACAATATACACAATACACTTTTATCATCTAATTCATTTGCAAAACTAATTAAGTAATCTTTAAGATTAGATATTTCTTTGATTTTACATTGTTTAATAGTCGGAAGATGAAGAAAATAGACATTAGAGTTTTTGCCTATATTTTGATAATTATCTTCTAACGCAGAGGGCTGTATTTCAATAATTTTTAGTGGTAGACAATTTTCACTTTTGTGGCTCATTTTTAATTGAATACTCCATAGTTTTAGCTAAACGCTTAAGATCATTTTCACTAAAGTTAACAACACAGTCACTAAAATCAATTAAGTCTTGTATAAAAGAACTTCTGTCAAAATTTCCCGCTCCATCAACTACATAAGCAACCTTATGGTGCTGTCTGTTTAAAATTTCTCGTCTATCTCTAGCCAATTTTTCTTTCCTTTCTACAACACTGTTAGTAGTAAATTGAAATGATACTTCAATACCCCAGTAAGGTGGTCGATCATGAGGTGGTATTCCCACTATATCAAATTTGGTTAGTGTTCTACCCTCATTTTGACTTATTCCTGGTATAGATTTTCTAGAAAAATCCCACTCAGGTAAATATACTTTCAATTTTTCTCTAATGTATTCTTGAGCAAGCTGACCCATTTTATTCGATTTTGCTCCCCCAGTAATTTTACTAACCCAGATGTAACGATGCTTAATATATTCTTCCAGAAGTCTAATGTTACCTATCATAGCACCAATAATACATTTTTCTTCTATTTCATCAGGAACATTTATAGAGGTTGCCAAACCACCGAACATTATTAGCATAATAACATCTCGGATTTCTTGGCTAAGAGAACAAGGTTTTAATATCCCCTCCCCGTCTAATCCCAAATTTTTATTATTCCATGTAGCTCTATTTTTCAAAGAAACAAACTGGTATTGATAAATTTTGTCTCGAAATATAAACTCAAAATCTTTAGAATAAAAATCCCTAGAAAGTTCTGAAGAGAATCGTTTTAAATTTTCTCCACCAATATCAGATAGAACACAGAGATGTTTTAAAAATAGATTAGGATAAAGTTCATCACATAAATCTAAGGCTGTTATCCATGAGAATGGGTCTTTAGATGCTATTCTTAATATACTGATAAAACTTTCTTGAGTTCGTATTAGTAAGGGAATTATACTAGATAGTTTTTCTTTTTCTGCTAATTCAACTGGCCAATATATCAAGGCAGTTTTCTTAAGATCGCTAACATTCATATTTTTCTTGATCTTGAATTTCTATAAGTTTAAGTTTGTAGAAGCAACTAAGGGTACTTTATTAAACAATAAAGCACCCTTTTAATTTAGCTTAGAACTCTCCTTTTAAAGCGGCATTACAGCGCTCGCAAATAGTGGGATCATCGGCAAATTTTCCCACTTGAGTGGAATAATTCCAACAGCGATCGCATTTTTCGCCGTCTGCTTTGACAATTCCCACCGAAACAAAGTCCGATTCTCCTTTATATTCTGCGGTTTGAATCGCGCTAATATCACTAACTAATTCCACTTGAGAGGAGAGAAATAGATAACGCAATTCATCGACTTTATTTCCCGTTAAACTATCACAATTGTTGAATAATTCTAACTCCTGTTGTAAGCTTTCATCGGGAACATAAAGTAAAACTTTTGCCTCTAAAGAAGCACCGATCGCTTTATCATTTCTGGCAGTTTCCATCACCTTATTAACTTCGGTGCGTAGCTGCCGGAATTTCGCCCATTTATCGGCCAATTCGCGATTATTCCAAGCAGGATCGATGTTTAGCCATCCTGACTCAAATACCGATAAATAAGGAGTTTTGTAGGGGAGAAATTGCCAGATATCTTCCGCTAGATGAGAGAGGACAGGAGCGATCGCTTTAGCGAGATTTTCTAAAGCAATAGCATAGACTGTTTGACAACTGCGACGACGGAAAGAATTAGGATCAGAAATATATAAACGATCCTTAGCGATGTCGATATAAAAGTTAGATAAATCGACAACACAAAAATTCTGTACCGTCTGGAAAAAGCGGAAAAATTGGAAACTTTCAAAAGCTGCCGTAACTTCCGTAAACACCTCCGAGATACGATGTAACATATAGCGATCGATCTCCGGTAGATCTTCATAAGCTACCGCATCCTTAACGGGATCAAAATCATTTAAACTCCCCAGTAAAAACCTGGCAGTATTCCGGATTTTATTACGGATATCTACCAACTGTTTAAGAATATTTTGACCGATATTCACATCATTGGTATAGTCCACCGAGGACACCCATAACCGAATCACATCCACCCCATAAGCGGGTTCTTTTTTCTGGTCTTTACCACCATTAATGATCACATTGGGATCGATGACATTCCCCAGAGATTTACTCATTTTTCGTCCCTGTTCATCCAAAACAAAACCGTGAGTTAACACCGTTTTATAGGGAGCAATACCATTAGCAGCGACACTGGTTAATAAACTCGATTGAAACCATCCCCGATGCTGATCCGATCCTTCTAGATACATATCCGCAGGATAACTTAATTCTGGTCGAGCATTAGCCACCGCATTCCAACTAGAACCAGAATCAAACCACACATCCATAGTATCCATTCCCTTGCGATAACTGCGACCATTATCGCGATAACTGGGAGGTAACAATTCCTCTACCGATAACTCCCACCAAGCATTAGAACCCTTGACCGCAAAGATAGCTTGAACGTGATTAATCGTCTCCTCCGTTAACAGAGGTTCATTCGTTTCTTCGTCATAAAAAACAGGAATAGGAACCCCCCAACTGCGCTGACGAGAGATACACCAATCGCTTCTTTCACTAACCATAGAAGTGATGCGATTCTTACCCGTTGCAGGAATCCAACGCACCGAATCAATTGCTTCTAAAGCTAATTCCCGGAATCCTTCCACGGAAGCAAACCATTGTTCTGTTGCGCGGAAAATTGTCGGTTTTTTGGTTCTCCAATCGTAGGGATATTTATGCTGATATGCTTCTTCTTTAAGTAAGGCACCCTTTTCTGTCAGTGCTAAAATTATTGCTTCATTAGCATCTTTCAAGACATTTAAACCCGCAAATTGTCCCGCTTCTGCGGTGAAATTTCCCTGATCATCCACGGGAGAAAGTATCGGTAAACCGTAACGTTGACCGACGATATAATCTTCCTGACCATGGCCGGGGGCCGTGTGAACTAATCCAGTGCCGGAATCGGTGGTGACATAATCCCCACCGATGAGAATAGCACTTTCTCTGTCAAACAAAGGATGACGATATTTAGTATGTTCTAATTCCAGACCTTTAACCGTTGCTTTAATCGTCAAAGTCCTGTTAAAAGTGTCGGCCAATTTTTCGACTAAATCCGTCGCTACAATTAGATAATTAGACTCGCTAGTTTCCACCACTGAATAGTTTAATTCTGGGTTTAATGCGACGGCTAAATTCCCGGGTAAAGTCCAGGGGGTAGTCGTCCAGATAGCCACGGATAAATTAGGCAAAAATGGCGTTAAAACCGGGGTTGAAACTGATGTAATCGGAAAAGCAACATAGACACTCCTGGAAGTGTGACCTTCGGGATATTCTAATTCGGCCTCAGCTAAAGCGGTTTGAGAACTGGGACTCCAGTGAACCGGTTTTAGTCCCCGATAAATATAACCTTTTAGGGCCATTTTTCCGAATACGGCAATTTGAGCGGCCTCGTATTCGGGTTGTAGGGTTAAATAGGGATTTTCCCAGTCTCCCCAGACTCCATACCTTTTGAAACCTTCACACTGTTCTTTTTGCGTTTGAAGGGCAAAATCGTGGGCTTTCTGACGTAATTTCAAAGGGGTTAGACCCTCTTTTTCCGAGCTTTTGAGACTTTGTAAAACCTTCAGTTCGATCGGCAACCCGTGACAATCCCAACCCGGCACATAGCGCACTTTGTAGCCTTGCAGCAGTTTATATTTATTGATAATGTCTTTGAGAATTTTATTTAAAGCATGACCGATATGCAGAGACCCGTTAGCGTAGGGTGGTCCATCGTGGAGAATAAATAATTCTTTGGGGTTATTTTGCGCTAATTTCTCATATATTTGCTCATCTTGCCAGAATTTCTGGATTTCTGGCTCACGTTTACTGGCATTTGCTCGCATATCAAAGTCAGTTTGAGGCAAATTAACGGTATCTTTGTAACTTTTAGCGTTGGACATTCTGGCAAACCTATGGATATCAATCGTTTTCGGGATTCATTCCTAAATAACGTCCCTTTGAGAGTCGTTATCTCTATTCTGTCACATAACTGTAATACAAATATTACAAGTGACAATCATTGATCTATAAGTCTAGCGAGATTGAGTCCAAGAGCAATGATTCCGAAAGGCTATAATTCAGTTATTCGAGGATAGGGAGTATGAGGACCATGGTGACGAATCCTAATTTTTTTTATGTCTCTCCAGAAGTGTATCTAGAAGGGGAAAGAGTCAGTCCGATCAAGCACGAGTACCGAAAAGGACGGATTTATGCGATGGTAGGGGCAAAAAAGCCGCATATCGTTTTATCGGCCAATTTAGCCAAGGTTTTAGGTAATCATCTCGATGATAGTCCCTGTCTTGTTCTCACTTCCGATATCAAAGTCCGGTTAGAGGAGGCAAATTGTTATTATTATCCCGATATTGCGGTGGTTTGTGACGAGAGAGAGATTAACAATACCGATGATTTTATTCTCTATCCCGTTCTGATTATTGAAGTATTATCGAAATCTACGGAATCCTTTGATAGGGGTGATAAATTTAGCGATTATCAAACCTGTCCCACCTTAAAAGAATACATTCTTATCCATCAAAACCAGAGGAAAATTGAATGTCACCGTCGCGAGGATTCTGGAATCTGGAAAGAACAGATCTATGAAGCCGGGGATGCGGTAGAATTCACCAGTGTAGGATTCCGGGGATCGCTCGCTTCTATCTATCGCAAAGTCCCCGGTTTGGTATGATTACAATTCTTTTTTGACTTCACTTAATTACTGTCATAATATTTCTCAAAAAAAGAGGAGAAAAAAGCAAGTTCTGCCCTTCTCTCCTCCAGTCTAGCGATTAATTACATTGAAACAGCAGTGAGTAATTTTTTACTATTCACCGCTTTAGTAAGCACCGTTATTTTTGGGAAAAACCACAACACCGATAGTTCTGAAGATTACCCAGATATCGGTTAACCAGTTACGCGAATTAACGTAATACACATCCATCTGCACCCGCAGGGGATAGGGTATGTCATTACGTCCCGAAACTTGCCATAAACCAGTCAAACCGGGGCGAATAGTTAAAACTTTGTCGATGCGATTGCCATATTTCTGCAATTCTTCGGGAACTAAAGGCCGCGGACCGACGACGCTCATATCTCCTCGCAGGACGTTCCAGAATTGGGGAAACTCGTCTAAACTGGTTAAGCGGAGAAACTTGCCAATCCAAGTTATACGGGGATCGTCCTTAAGCTTGAAATTATCCTCGAATTCCGCCCGCAGTTGGGGAGAGTCTTCCATCAGTCTCTCTAATACCTTATCCGCATCCATTACCATAGTACGGAATTTAATACAGTTGAAATGCTGGAAGTTTTGACCGACGCGCTTCTGCACATAGAAGACCGGACCGGGGGAACTAATCGCGATCAATAAGGCTAAGATTAAATAAAGCGGCGAAAAGAAAATTAGAACCGATAGGGAGAAAACGATATCGAATAATCGTTTTGAGGTATCGCCGTCTAAAGCTATTAACCAAGATTTTTGATGCCGTCTACCAGAGACCGAAGGTTTGAACCCTCGCTTCATCAAAGCTTGTAGAGCCTTGACGGAGATAAGTTGGCTATTAGCAGTCATCTTACTCCTTCACATCACACACACCACACAGTACCCATGATAAAGCCACAAGACCGAAAAAACAAGTCTTCAGTCCAATAAATGGCACTGGCAATTTTAGAGCCTTTGTACTGAAAAATCTCTAATTAGGGTTTGCGGCAAAAAGTTTGTTGGTGGGGTTAGGAGTCAGTAGTCAGAATTCAGGAGATTATTTTATTTATTCTCCCCGCTCCCATCTCCCCCGCTCCCCGCTCCCCTGCTCCCCGCTCCCCTGCTCTCCTATACCTTTTAAACAGGATTTAGTATTAAGCTAAGACGTATTTAAACCGCTTATTCTTAGATTAGCCGAATCTCCCCCCCTTGCCCTACCCCGACGTGGGGGTTGGGGGGTGTTGCCCTTTGCAAGAGTGCAAGAGTGCAAGAGTGCCTCGTCTCAACAAGCAATTTAAATTACGAACAGCTTATAGGACGTTTTTGAACCACCAAAAATTAATTATGCAAGAGGTTTAATAAATAAAAGGGCATCATTTGCTGATGCCCTGTGGCTGAATATTTAAGTAGTTAAGGATTTGATCCTAAGGATGAAGTATGCTCTTGTGTGCGCTCGTCTCCTGACTCGGAGAATTCTGACTCCCGAAAACGAAAACTTTATACTTGATCATCGGAAATTTTGGGTCTGAAACCCCGCCGTTCTAGGTTGGCTTTACGTTAGAATTAAAAGGCCAGTCTCGAAAACCAAGTGGACGGCGCAGCACCTTGAAAACTCGGCTTAGGGGGTTCCGACCAGAAAAGCTTGGCCGGGTAAAAAGTCGCGCGCAACAAGTACAAGAAGCTATAGGCGGTCAACGTACCGTGGGACACACGGAATCGGGCTTCTGAAATGGGGCGAAAGTCTGTGGACTCTGTGTAAGACAGTACATGGTTTTTTAACTGTGGTATGCGACGGTGGTGGAAGCAGAAACTTAAATCGTGAGGTTTAGGAATCGCCGCACTTTTAGGGCGGCGAGGATGTCAATAAGATAAACCCCCTTCTTAGGCGGTGCGTTTTTTTATACTACCTAGTTCTCGAATGCCTAACCAACCGATTAAACTATAGCAAATCGATAGCAACATACTTTGAATACCAATTCTTAACCACTGTTTCAAAGCCTCCAAGTTAGCTTGGCTTTCCGCCTGTTTTCGTCGATCTTGCAGCTGAGTTTGTAGCTGATTTTTGATCTGATCTAATCGCTGTTTAAACTCCGGTGGTTTTTTGGATAAATCCCGTAAATTAGTTAATTGGTCTCTTTGTTGACGGAGGGTCTGTAACTGTTCCGTGTTGATCGGTTGTCCTTGGAAACGACCAGTTTCAATTACTTGATTTCTCTGAGAGATCTCCTGTTCTAATAGTTGGGGATTTTGCGATAGAGTATTTAACTGGGCTAAGAAAGCTTGAATTTGTCCCTCCCCTTGGTCAACACCCTGTTCAATTTGAGTCAAAGCGTTGTTTTTAATCTGGTTGATATTATTGATATGAACAGGAATCATCAACAGAAAAACTAAGCCTAACAGTGCAGAAAGCCAAAAGATCGGCCAACGCAATTCAAAGCGGGATTTTCTAGGAATGACATCTCTATTGTTAGCGTCAATCCAGTAAGCGATTAAAACGAGAACGATACCCAGGAGAGGAACAATTCCTCGATCGACAAAGGTGGTGACGAACCCTACCTGCCATTGGGATTGACTGAATCGATAGGGCAGCGGCAGGATAAACCCATCCAAAAGGAAGGAAATAATGAAAACCAATCCCGTTAATTTCAGGGACAAAGAAGTAAAGCTGTTCATCGAAAAACTGTATCTGAAACCCCGCCCCTTAGCGATAGCGGAGGGCGGCTTTATATAAGTTAGCGAGAAACAATTAAACCGTTAGAACGACGAATTAACTGAATCTTGCTAACAGCTATCTGTCCCAATCGTTTCCAACTGGTATCGCTTACAGATAGCTGTTTTTCGGTATCTCCACTGACATAACCAATTCCTTTGGGAGAAGAAACTAAATCTCCTTTACGGAACCCATGTCCTGTGGTAGAGCCACCATATTTACGTCGTTTACCACCTTTAGAAAAAACCATCAGGTGAAGTTGACGACGACTAATAGGAGGACGTTTGATGACAGCAAAGGGAGCCTTCGTTA
>NZ_JACJSW010000145.1:0-4098 GCF_014698375.1 Microcystis flos-aquae FACHB-1344
AGGTAACATTTTAAAATTTTGAGTGGTTGTCCTAACCACTCTATTTCTTTAGGGGGTCGTTTGGCTAGACCCCCCGCTCTATCTAGCTTGTAGCCCCTCTGTCACCCCTTGAAACTGCTCACTTAAAACTCAAATCTGATAACTGATAACTGATAACTGCTCAATGTCGATCGCTCTAAACGTTAACATTAAAGGTAATGGCTATCCGATCCTCTGTCTGCACGGTCATCCCGGTTCGGCAGCCAGTATGTCTGTATTTACTGAGCATTTTTGCCAACGCTGGCAAACCCTGGCCCCGGATCTGCGCGGCTACGGTAAAAGTCGTTATCGCCGGGATTTTCAGCTAGAAGAACATCTAGAGGATTTAATCGGGCTGCTCGATCGCCAAAAAATCCCGCAATGTTTAATTCTCGGTTGGTCTTTGGGGGGTATAATCGCACTGGAATTAGTATTGCGGCATCCCGATCGCTTTCCTGGTTTAATTCTAGTGGCCTCGGCCGCGCGGCCTTGGGGTAGTCATCCTCCTATCACCACCACAGATTTAGTTTTGACGGGGATGGCGGCAATTCTCAATCAGATCAAACCGGGATGGCGTTGGAATATTGATACTTTTGCCCGTCGTTCCCTGTTTCAGTACCTTTTTTCACAACATCAAGCGATATCCTATCAATATCTCGCTCAAGATGCTGTTCCCGCCTACTTAGGCACTTCTCCATTTGCCGATCGCGCTTTAAATCGGGCTTTAAAAAAAGGTTACAATTGTTTAAAATCTCTTGACAAAATTACAATTCCCTGCTTAGTTCTGGCGGGGGCAAATGATCGCCATATTACCAGTGCTTCGAGCCAAGAAACGGCCGAAAAACTGAAACTGTCTCAGTGGAAATGTTACCCAGATACGGCCCATCTGTTCCCCTGGGAAATCCCCGACTTAGTTTTAGGGGACATTGATGCTTGGTTAGCGGAGCATTTTAGCGATAAACTGGCAAAGTAAAGTGAAAACTACTGCCGTGGTCGGGGACACTATCCACCCAAATTTGACCGTAGTGGGCGCGAATAATCTTGCGACAGACCGATAAACCGATGCCATAACCTTCTTTACCCTCATCCCGTTTGAGACGCACATGGCCCTCAAAAATATGCTCTTGTTTTTCTTCGGGGATGCCGGGGCCGGTATCACTGATGCTCACCTGTACTTTTTGAGTAGTACGATGAAGGACAGAAAGGGTAATTGCGCCGCCGGGGGGGGTATATTTGACCCCATTCTCTAGGAGATTAATAATCACCTGTCGGATTAACTCCTCATCAGCATAGACGGGGGGCAGATCTTGGGGGATATCGCTTTGGAGAATTAAAGTCTTTTCCTGAAAAGTATCGGTAAATTGAGACAAAATTTCCTGACAGAGGGATTGGAGATAAAATTTACTCTGTTGGAGAGTGAATTGCGCCGCCATGCTCTTAGAAGCTTGCAGAATATCCGTAATCAAACGGTTCATAATCCGAAACTGTTTGCGGGCCTGTTGGTGCAGTTGTTCTCGTAATTGCAGACTGCGCTCCGTATCTGGTTGATGATAGGCTAATTCGAGGGTTTCCACAGCGATGGAAGCAGCGGTGAGAGGACTGCGTAAATCGTGGGCTAACATAGCCAAAATTTGGTCTTTAAATTTTAATTGTTCCAATAATTCTTCCTTTTCCTGTTTAAGACGAAAAACCTCATCGGCGATGCGGATGAGTTCGCCCGAATGTTCCACCTCTTGAAGTTGTGCATCCTCAGCGTGATGATTTTTGACCTCCTCTTTAATCGCTTTTTGCCAGCGTACCAACCATTTTTTAAACTGTTCCACCAGATTGCTGCCCGCGAGGGTATGACGGGGGCCGGGGGCAATTTTGACCAGGGCCGGGGTAGCTACAAGGCGAAAATGTTCGACTAAATGAGGTTGCTGGCGAATTTCGATGATTTGTAGGTCAATCGGGTAATCAGACTTTAAAGACTGGAGATAGGCCTGAATTTGACGGATAATTTCTTGAGAACTGGGACGGTCATCAACAAACAGCAAGAGTTGAATCGAGAGAGGCGTTGTCGTCTCTCTCCCTAAAGCAGTCAGTGGCTCGTTAGATGGGAGCATCGGCAAATTAGTAAACCTAGGGATTGCGGAGATCGATCGACGATCGATCGACTTTTATCATATTCTTTATTGTAGAAGCTTAAGATAGTATAAAATCTACTCAACCTAATCTTAAAGTTTTATTCCTTAATTCTAAGAAGAAATCCTATGGCTTTTGGCTATGTTGCCCTAGTTCTCCACGCTCATCTCCCTTTCGTCCGCCATCCCGAAAGCGATTACGTCCTCGAAGAAGAATGGTTATACGAAGCAATCACAGAAACCTACATCCCTCTCCTGCAAGTTTTTGAAGGTCTCAAGCGGGACGGTATCGATTTTAAAATGACCATGAGCATGACTCCGCCTTTGGTGTCGATGCTGCGGGATCCGTTACTGCAAGAGCGTTATGAAGAACACTTAGGTAAGTTAGAAGAATTAATTGCTAAAGAAATCGACCATAATCAACACAATGGCCATATTCGCTACTTAGCCGAATATTACGCTGAATCTTTCCAAAGTATCCGACAAACTTGGGAAAAATACGATCGAGATCTGGTCAAAGCTTTTAAACAATTCCTCGACAGTAACAACCTAGAAATTATCACCTGTGGTGCGACCCATGGTTATATGCCCCTGATGAAAATGTACCCGCAAGCGGTCTGGGCGCAAATTGAGGTGGCCTGTCAACACTACGAAGAAAATTTCGGTCGTCGTCCCAAGGGCATTTGGTTGCCGGAATGTGCCTACTATGAAGGGGTAGAAAGAATGTTAGCCGATGCGGGCATTCGTTACTTCCTCGTCGATGGCCACGGTATTCTCTACGGTCGTCCGCGCCCCCGTTACGGCAGTTACGCGCCCATTTTCACAGAAACCGGGGTGGCTGCTTTCGGTCGTGACCACGAATCTTCCCAACAGGTTTGGTCTTCCCAAGTCGGTTATCCGGGGGATGTGGTCTATCGGGAATTCTATAAAGATTTGGGCTGGGAAGCGGAATACGAGTATATTAAGCCCTATATCATGCCCAACGGTCAACGCAAGAATATAGGCATCAAATACCACAAAATTACTAGCCGGGACGGTGGTTTATCGGAAAAAGGGCTTTATGACCCCTACTGGGCCAAAGAAAAAGCCGCCGAACACGCAGGCAATTTTATGTATAATCGCGAGCGGCAAGTGGAGAGTTTAGCCGGAATTATGGGCCGTCCTCCCCTGGTGGTTTCTCCCTACGATGCCGAGTTATTCGGTCACTGGTGGTATGAGGGACCCTGGTTTATTGATTTTCTGTTCCGCAAGTCTTGGTATGACCAAAATATCTACCAAATGACCCATTTAGCCGATTATCTCCGGGCTAACCCGACCCAGCAGGTCTGTCGTCCTTCCCAATCCAGTTGGGGTTATAAGGGTTTCCATGAATACTGGCTGAATGAAACTAACGCTTGGATCTATCCTCACCTGCACAAAGGCACGGAACGGATGATTGAATTAAGTCATCACGAAGCGGAGGATGAATTACAGGAACGGGCTTTAAATCAGGCAGCCCGGGAGTTATTATTAGCGCAATCTTCTGACTGGGCCTTTATTATGCGAACCGGTACGATGGTTCCCTATGCTGTCCGGCGCACTCGTTCCCACCTGCTGCGGTTAAATAAAATCTATGAAGATGTGAAATCCGAGAAGATTGACTCCGGTTGGTTGCAAAAAGTCGAGGAAATCGACAATATTTTCCCCAATATCGATTATCGCGTCTATCGACCCCTGTAATCTTTGTTAGAGATTAATAAAAATTTTGGTGCGTTATGGTTTGTAACGCACCTTGTTGCTTTCTGATTCACTCATTACTTGATCTCCTGTAGATTTCTGCACTATCTACAAAAATAGTACCCAACTTATCGAAAATTTGGGTTAAAACCCCGTCGTTTTACGACGGCTTTTCCTGATTTTTGATGTAGCACTTAAGAACTTCCAGTGGCGCACCTCCTACAGAAGATACAAAATAACT